>CAYPSF010000055.1:0-25104 GCA_964413165.1 uncultured Bifidobacteriaceae bacterium | reverse complement strand
GTTGACGTTACTTTATTACCTCAACCGCTACAGCCGGCGATAATTTGACGGTTACCAGTTAATTTTCTTGCAGGCCGGTGTTTAGTTCGTAACGTTGGCTCCGTCCTATGGCGGCCAAGAGGCAAAAACGCAAAGCAATCAAATCCAAACCGCGCGCAAGCCGGCCAACGGCCGCGGCGCGCCCGGCGAAAACTTCCCCGCCCGCACCCGCACCCGCACCCGCACCCGTCACGCCGGTCAGCGCCGAACCCGGCCCGGCCCAGCCGGTCACGGAAGGCGACACGACGCAGTTCATCCGGCGCGAAAGCATGCGTTACGACGCTGACACGGCCATCAAACTTTATCTCCGCGAAATCGGCCAGGTGAAACTGCTCACGCCACAGGAAGAAATCCAGCTGGCCGCGCGCATCAAGAAGGGCGACAAAAAGGCGCGCGAGCAGATGATCAAAGCCAACCTGCGCCTGGTCGTGAAAATCGCGCGCGATTACGAAGGCATCGGCCTGCCGCTGCTGGATTTGATCAGCGAAGGCAACATCGGCCTGATGAAGGCCGTCGAACGGTTCGACCCCAAAAAAGGCGGCAAGCTTTCCACCTACGGTTCGTGGTGGATCAAACAATCCATCAAACGCGCGCTCGCCAACCAGTCCAAGACCATCCGCCTGCCGGTGCATCTGGTGGACAAGATTTCCAAGATGCGCCGCATCGGCATGCGCCTGCAGGAGGAACTGGGCCGGGAACCTACCGACGAGGAGTTGGCGGATGAACTGGACATGACCCCCGTCCGCGTCCGGCAGATGCGCCTGGCCGCCATCCGGCCCGCGTCGCTCGATGCCCCCATCGGCGACGATGATTCGAACAATTTTTCCGATGTGGTCGAGGACGAAAACGCCACCTCGCCCTACGACAACCTGGAGGACAAGACCGTCACCGACATGTTGCAGGACATGGTCAAGCACCTCGACCCGCGCGAGGCGACCATCCTGCGCTACCGCTTCGGCCTGGACGGCGGCACGGAAAAGACGCTGGAGGAGGTCGGCCAGAAATTCGGCGTCACGCGCGAACGCGTCCGCCAGATCCAGAACCTCGCGCTGCGGAAGCTGCGCAAGATGATCGAGAAGCTCGAGGCGGCCAAACAAAAGGAAAACTGACGCCATGTCCCCTGCCGCGACGCCCCAGGAGATCGAGTCGGCCATTCGCAACGTTCCGGATTTCCCCAAGGCGGGCATCCAGTTCAAGGACATCACCCCGGTGTTGGCCGATGCGCGGCTCTTCGCCGGCGCAATCGATTTGCTCACGGAAAAATTCAAGCCCGGGTCGGTGGACGCGGTCGTGGGTATCGACGCCCGCGGGTTCATTTTCGCCGCCGCCGCCGCCACCAAATTGCAGGCCGGGTTCGTGCCCGTCCGCAAGAAGGGCAAGCTGCCCTATCAAACCATCGAGCAGGATTACGCGCTCGAATACGGTTCGGCAACCGTGGCCATGCACGTGGACGCGGTCAAGCCCGGCGCGCGGGTGATATTGATCGACGACCTGCTGGCGACCGGCGGCACGTCTGCCGCCGCGGTGGCGCTGGTGAAGAAACTCGGCGCGAACATCCTGGAAATCGGTTTTCTCATCGAATTGAAATTCCTGAACGGCCGCGAAAAATTGAAAGGCTACCCCGTCCGCTCCATCATTGCGTATTGAGCCGTCCCCGAAATTCAGATTTCAGCCATGTTTGTTGGTTTAGAACGCGGATGGACACGAAATTCATTGTCCCGGAAGTTTCCACAAATTAAAACGGCCAGGCAACCGGTGGTAATTTTCGGCGTTAAATCAGCCATATGAAGAAGCTGATTCCTGTGTTCGTCGTTCTGGGGATTGTTGGAACCGCTTTCATGGCCATACGTGCTCAGACGGAAACCTCTGGCGGTTCCAGCGCGAATGTCGTTTCCGGCAAAACCACAACAATAGGCGTCACCGCTACAAAAGGAGATCCCGGCCCGACGCCATCCGCGCCGCCAATCACAACCTACATTCCAACCAATCTCGATGACGCACACCAGGAATTGGAGAAAATGCTCTCCGCCAGGGAATTGGAACGCATCATGGCGATGACGAATGAGGACATGATGATTGAGTACCACATGGGCCTCGGAATGGGCCTCAGAAATCAATGGGGGTTATGGCGTGGTTCGCGTCTTGCCCGGTATTTCAACGAGCTGGATATTCACAACGCCGACGACATGTCTGGCATCATACTCGAGACATTCTGGTGCAAGCTGCACGATCAACCGTTCCGACTTGATGAGCGCGTCCGTTTTTATCAGGCGTACTGGCGTTCGATGGAGAAACACAAGGGCGGCAGCCCAAAGGATGGAGGGAGAATTGCCTGGGTCATAACCAAAGGAAGCGGACCAGGCACGGTTCATCTTGGACTAAGCACGTCGGACCACAGCTACTGGCGTTATCAGTACGGAAGTGATCGTGGCATTGAGCCGGCCACGGAGGAAGACCGCAGGGATTTGGAGGAACTCAAACAAACATGGAAGAATCTCGGCACCAAAATTGGGGATGTGCTCAAGGAATAAGAGGTCCAACCATTGAAGCTTGAACCGCCCCGGTTCGCGCAATTGAGTTTTCAACTTCCCGTTTTTCGGTACAGTATCGTCAATGCACTGGCTGCAAACGCTCGACACGGGCCTGTTTGATTTCATCAACCAGTCGTTGGCCAATCCGTTCTTCGACTGGCTCATGCCGGTTTTGAGCGGTAATGCCCTGTTTTTTCCGGTTTTGATCCTGCTCGTCATCGGCCTGCTTTGGAAAGGCAGCGTCCGGATGCGACTTTGCCTGCTGTTCCTGCTCCTGATCCTGCCCCTGGGCGATGGACTGGTCACCAACACCATCAAACACGCCGTGGCCCGGCAACGGCCATTCGTCGTGCTGCCCGAAGCGCGGCATTTCGGCAACGTCGGCGAGGGTTATCTCGCGCCCGCTCCCGGCGATCACGGCCCGGACATGTCCGCCGGCATGGGCAGCCCCAACAGCATGCCGTCGTCGCACGCGAGCAGCTGGTTTGCCGCCACCATGATCCTGTTCATTTTTTACCGGCGCAGCCTCTGGTTCATGCTGCCGCTGGCGTCGGCGGTTGCGTTCTCGCGCGTCTATAACGGCGTCCATTATCCCGGCGACGTGCTCGTCGGCGCGGTCGTCGGCGCCGGTTACGCCGCGGCGGGCGCGGTTGCGCTGCAGGTCCTCTGGCAGGGCGCCGGGCGAAAATGGTTCCCGCTCTGGCACCGGCAGGTGCCATCTCTGTTGAATCCAGAATCCAGAATCCAGAATCCAGAATCGGAAACTCAAAATTTAGCTCAATCCGAAATCCGAAATCTGAAATCCGAAATCGAGTGGCTCCATCTCGGTTACCTGCTGGTTTTCGTCCTGCTCATCGCGCGCTGGCTGTACGTTGCCGGCGGCATCATTGGCCTGGCGGAAGACGAAGCCTACCAGTGGCTTTGGTCGAAACACCTGGCGCTGTCGTACTACAGCAAGCCGCCGGGCATCGCGCTGATTCAGTTCGCCGGCACGTCGCTGTTTGGCGACACCCAGTTCGGCGTCCGTTTCTTTTCGCCGTTGTTCGCCGCCATCATGAGCCTGATGCTGCTGCGTTTCATGGCCCGCGAGACCGGCGCCCGGACCGGATTCTGGCTGCTGGTCATCATCTCTGCCACGCCTTTATTGTGCGCCGGGACGATTTTGATGACGATTGATCCGCCGCTGGTGTTGTGCTGGACGTGGGCGCTGATTGCCGGCTGGCGCGCCGTGCAGGCGGACGGACAAGCCCGCCACTGGCTCATCGTCGGGCTGGCGATGGGACTTGGTTTTCTCTGCAAGTACAGCGCGGCCTTTCAAATTGTGTGTTGGGCGATTTTTTTCGCGCTTTGGCCGGCGGGGCGCCTGCACCTGCGCCGGCCCGGCCCGTGGCTGGCCTTGCTGGTCTTCCTGGCGTGCACCATGCCCGTCATTGTCTGGAACGCACAACACAGCTGGATTACGGTTGAACACGTCGCAGACAACGCGGGTATGCATGGCCAATGGGAACGGAAGTTACGCTATTTTTGGGATTTTCTGTTCGGCGAAATGGGTTTGTTAAACCCGGTCTTCTTTATTGGCGCGCTATGGGCCATGTTTGCCTTCTGGCCACAGCGGCGGGAACGGCCATTGTGGCTGTACTTCTTTTGCATGGGCGCGCCGGTCTTTCTCGGCTACTGGCTTTGGTCGTTTCACTCGCGCGTCCAGCTCAATTGGATTGCGCCCGCTGTCCTGCCGATGTTTTGCCTGATGGTCGGATATTGGCGGGGACGGCGCGGCGTCCGGCCGTTCCTGGCTGCCGGCCTCGCGCTGGGTTTCTTCTTGGTGGCGATCATGCACCAGAGCAATTTCATCGGGAAAATCACCGGGCAGCCGTTGCCGGGCGAAAGGGACCCGTCCCGCCGGGTACGCGCCTGGCAACCCGCCGCGGCGCTGATCGAAAGCGAACGCGAAAAACTGGAAACGGCCGAAGGCAAGCCCGCGTTCATCATCGCCGACCATTACGGACTGACCGGCCTGTGCACCTTTTATTCGCCGCCGGCCCGGGCCGCGACCCTCAAATCCAAACCGCTCGTGTATTGCATCGATGCGGATGGGCCGAACAATCAGTTGTATTTCTGGCCGGAATACCGTTACCGGGAGCATCGCCAGGGCCAGAACGCCATTTACGCCGCCGACTATCTCCGTCCGCTCGAACCCGGCTGGGTCGGGAAATGGCTGAAGCATGAGCCCATCGGCTATGCCGACGTGCCGCCGCCGTCGCTGCTTCACCCCCGCCTGGCGCAGGAATTCGAGTCGGTCGCCGACCTCGGCGAATTTGAAATCAAAGTCGGCAGCCGCGTCTTCCACCGCCTCCATCTCTGGGCGTGCTACAATTTGAAGTGATATGACGGCCCAAACTGGTCTTTCAAGGTGGGGCGAGACTCCCGGCGAGCCGGTTCCAACGCAAAACCCCAGCCCTTCCGGCTCGCGAGGACGCTCGCCCCACCGACAAAAAACTGAAAGCACCGGCTGGACTGAAACCTTTCTACCCGTTTGCGACTACGATCTGGATGCAACGCTCGACTCCGGCCAGGCCTTCCGCTGGCAAGCGAACCACGGTTCGTGGACCGGTGTTATCGGCCGGCACCGGGTGCGCCTGACCCGGATGCGCGACGGCATCCGGGCCGAAGCCGCCGGACCGGTCACCGACTGGCAATGGTTGCACCGCTATCTGCAAACCAACACGGATCTGGATGCCGTATTGAAGACCTTTCCGGACGACGAACCCATGCGCAACGCGACGGCGGCCTGTCGCGGCTTGCGGGTACTGCGGCAGGACCCCTGGGAATGTCTCGCGTCGTTCATTCTGTCTTCAACCAAACAAATCGTCCAAATCCGGCAGATCGTCGCCCAACTCTGCGAACGGTTTGGCGAACCGGTCCTCCCGGCACAGGTAGGGCGGGCAGTCCCCTGCCCGCCGCCGGATGAAGCAGGCGTCACAATCCAGCTGCCATCGCCCGGCGCGCACGGAGTGCCGCGCCCTGCCGGACTCGTTGAGGATAGAGCGATCTATTCCTTTCCCACGCCGCAACGGCTCGCCGGTGTCACTGAGGCCGAACTGCGTTCGTGCAAAATGGGTTTTCGCGCGCCGCACCTGTTGGCTGCCGCCCGCCAGGTTGCCGATGGCCAGCTCGATCTGGAACGATTACGCCAGCTGCCGCTGCCGGAAGCCCGTGAAGAATTGATGAAATTGCGCGGGGTCGGCGGCAAAATTGCCGATTGCGTGTTGTTGTTTGCCTATGGTTTTGACGGCGCGTTTCCGGTGGACGTCTGGGTTGAACGCGCGCTGCAGGAACTGTATTTTCCACGCCGACGTGCGACGGAAAAGCGGCTCTGGCATTTTGCCGCCACCCATTTCGGGCCGCACGCCGGCTATGCCCAGCAATATCTTTTCCATTATATGCGGACGAAACTAAAATAGCTTTTCCTTGATGAAAATGGGCCGGTAAGCTTTCATAAACTCATGATAAAACGGCTTCTCCCTGCGCTATGCACTGCGATAATGATTTGCCTTCCGCTGGCGGCCGCAGAGCCTGACTTTGATGCCTCGCATATCGGCGTCTACATCACACCGTATTACAATTCCGCCGGGCCGGTCATCAAGGTCGGTCGTTTTAGTTCAGGGCTGGCCACGACCAAGGAAGATGAATTTGTCGCCACGATCGCCAAGATGAAGAAGAATTGGGAACGACTCAGTTTTTCGGAGCTCTACGTCGCCGCAATTCGACTCTACGATTTGGGATATAGAAAAGAAGCGGTCTATTGGTTCTATTCAGCGCAATATCGAGGCCGGCAATTCGGGATCCTCTTGGACCAAGGCAAGATGGGTGGCATTGGCAATCCCGGATTTGAGTTATTACACGCGCACAATGCCTTTTACCAATTGGTTGGCCCATACATTAACGGCTATGCCTTTGGGGATACGGAAGCGCTTATCAAGATCATTGAGCAGGTTCAGAAAGAGGGACGGCATATTCCGGACCTCCAAGCGATTTATCCAGACGTGGTGTTTAAGAGCAAGACCGAATGGGAAACGGCGAATACAGATCTCGCCGACGGCATGACCAAGCTCATTTCGATGCTGAAGGAGAAGAAGGACGATATCAGGCGCCAGCGAGTCGAGGAAGGCTCGGCAGCGAAATTCTCCAGTTTGGCGAATAAACCACTGCCAAATCGCTAAAACTCACACCCATTGGCGCCTTGGTTTGCTGCTGTGGACGAAATAAAATGAAGATCGATATCATCCTATCGCCCACGGAGTTGCCCGCGCTGGCGCGGCGCGATTTGCGCAATGCCGCGTGCGTCGTTTTCGACGTGCTCCGCGCCACCAGCACGTTTGTGACGGCGCTGCACCGCGGCGCGAACGCCATCGTGCCGGTCGCCGAAATCGCCGAGGCCCTCGCCCGCCGCCAAAATTCGCCGGACATCCTGCTCGGCGGCGAGCGGGACGGCGTCAAAATCCGCGGCGCGCAGACCGGCAGCATTGATTTCGACTTTGGCAACTCGCCGCGCGAATACACGCCGGAAAAGGTCCGGGGTCAGACCATCGTTTCGACGACCACCAACGGCACCCGGGCGTTGCGCGCCTGCGCCGGGGCGCAAACGGTCCTGGCCGCGGCGTTTTTGAACCTCACGGCGACGGCAAAATTCGTCCAGCAGCTCCGTCCAACGGAAGTGCTGCTGGTGTGCGCGGGCACCCGTGAAAATATCGCCCAGGAGGATGTGCTGGCGGCGGGCGCTCTGGCTGAAATGCTGTTAGATGAATCTGTCATCCGAAATCTGGAGGTAGGGCGGGCAGTCCCCTGCCCGCCGCCGGACAAAACAAGTATCCCGATTCGACGGCCATCGCCGGGCGCGCACGGAGTGACGCGCCCTACCTTTTCAGATTCCGTCGAAACCGCTCTCAACACCTGGCGCAAGGCAAAGTCCAACCTGTTTGAAGCCGCTTCCCAGGCGGAAAACGCGCGGCGGTTGCTGGCCAATCCCGAATTGCGCGATGACGTCGCATTCTGTCTGCAACCGGATATCTTTGATCTGGTCGCACTGCTGGACCGCGACGGCGTCATCCGGATTTCAATTTGAAACGGGCACGCCGAGCGCCTGCAACTTCGCCTGGATTTGCGGGTCGCCGGGTTTGAGCCGCAGCGCCCCCTGATAACAAGAGATGGCTTCGGCGGGTTTCCCCAGCCGGACCAGCGTGTCGCCAAGGTTGACGGAAATCCGCGGGTCGTCCGGGGTGAGCCGCAAGGCTTCCCGGTAATGCTGTGCCGCTTCATCGAACTGGTGTTCGATGAACAAAACGGCGGCAAAATTGTTGTGCGTTTCGGCGGAATCCGGGTCCAGCTTCAAGGCCGCCGTGAAACACGCGGCGGCGTCGGCAAACTGCTTCCGGGTCGTCAGCGCCATACCCAGATTGTTCAGGATGTCGGCCTGGTCCGGAGCGATTTGCAACGCGTGACGGTAATTGCTGATCGCCTCGTCCCAATTGCCCCGCCTGGCAAAAACGTTCCCCATATTGTAGAGGACGTCCGGATTGTCGGGATTGATCTGCAGGGATTGGTGGAAGCAATCCATGGCGTCGTCCAGCCGTCCATTTTTGGAGAGCCAGGTACCGAGGTTGTTGTAGGCCAGATAATTATTTTTGGTCACGGCCAGCGCATGGCGAAAAAGCGTCTCATCGTTTTGCCAGTAATTTAACTGGTCGCGGGTCCGTCCGGCACAGGCGGCGATGACGATGGCCGCCAGAAAAACCGCCACCGGCACGGGGAGGCGTCCCGGCCGGCACGCTTCGCCGGCGCTCCAGACCAAAACGAGAAACAGGCCAATCAGCGGCAGATAAGTGTAACGATCGGCCAGGGACTGGATTCCGACCTGCACCAGGCCGATGACCGGAACGAGTGTGCCGACAAACCAAAACCAGCCGGTGAATCCAAACGGAAATTTCCGCGCCAGCAAAACGGCCGTCACCGACAGGCCAGCCACCAGCAGCACGGAAAAAAACACCAGCGACAGCCCCCAATTTCCCGGATGCGGATAGGGATTGGCGAGCGGATTGGGCCAGAAAGCCATGTCCAGGTATCGGGCATAGGAGACAAAGGTGTTTTCCAGCCGTTGCGACAGGGAAAGTCTGGTCAGCGCGGTGATCGCTCCGCCTTTTTGCTGGACGAAAAAAGTGACGACACACGAAATCGCGCTCAGGGTGAAAAACGGGATCTTTTCCACCACCAGGGGCCGGGCCCTCGACTTTCGAACTTCGAACTTCGACATTCTTTCCAGCGGCCACCAATCCAGCAACAGCATCAGAAATGGCAGCGTTACCAGCATCGGCTTGCTCATCAGCCCGCAGGCAAAGAAAAACAACGCCAACGTATAGTCGAGAGTCCAGCGTCGAGAGTCGAAAGCCCGAACGGCTGTATCTGACCTCGACTCTCGACCCTCGGCCTTCGGCTGGCTTTGCACATATCGCGCATACGCGATCAACGCCAGCAATCCGAAAAACGAGCTTAAAACGTCTTTGCGTTCGGTGATCCAGGCCACGGATTCCACGTGCAACGGATGCAGGGCGAACAGCGCCGCTACCATGGCGCTGCGCCAGGTGGCTGCCGTCAAACACCTGAGCAGCAGGAAAAGCAGGACCGTATTGGCGGTGTGAAACAGGAGATTCATCAAATGCGGCCCCGCCGGACCCCGGCCAAATAATTGCGCATCCAGCATCAGGGACAACCAGGTCAGCGGATGCCAGTTGCTGGCGTGTCCCGTGGTGAAGGCCCAGGCAACATTAACCGGCGTCAGACCGGCCAGGACGCGGGTGTTGGACGTGAAATAAACCGGGTCGTCGTAATTGACGAAATCGCAACGCACGACCGGCCAATAGACGGCCAAGGTTACCGCCACGAGCAACAGGCAAACAGAGACTGGACAGGCCAGCGCCCGGGAAGATCTGGAACCTGGGCCCGGGTGGTCTGGTTGCTCAGGCGGATTCATTGGACCAACCCATCAAACCACAAACTCCAGTTCCTGCCGGTGCGGAATCAATCCGCGCTCGAAGGCCTCCCCTAAAAACCGGCGGATGGATTCCCTGCCTCGCTCGCCGTAATCCAACGTCCAGTGATTCACATACATCCCCACAAATTTGTCGGCGAGGTCGCGCCCCATGTCGCGCGCGTATTGCAACGCGTGTTGCACCGCTCCGGCCCGGTGATCGAGACTGAACTGGATGCTCGCGGTCAGCACGTCGGAAACCTTCCGGCGCGTCGCGGGATCGTGTTTTTTGTGAATGACATTGCCGCCCAGGGGCAGCGGCAGACCGTCATTTTCGCGTCCCCA
Source organism: uncultured Bifidobacteriaceae bacterium (assembly GCA_964413165.1). Taxonomy (GTDB): domain Bacteria; phylum Verrucomicrobiota; class Verrucomicrobiia; order Limisphaerales; family UBA11358; genus UBA11358. Next base: position 15,168 of record CAYPSF010000055.1, on the reverse strand, counting down.
CCAGGCGCCGAGGTCTTCGCAAACCACCAGGCCTTCGTTTTGATACGTCAACTGGCCCTCGTGGATGATGAGCCCGACGTCGGCCTGGCCGGACCGGACGGCCTGAAAAATCCGGTCGAAGGGAACCACGACGTGATTGAATTCCGTTGCCGGTTTGCCCAGCCAGAGCTGCAAGGCGAGAAACGCGCTGGTCATGGTGCCGGGCACGGCGATTCTTTTGCGGGCCAGCTCGGCCTGGGAAAATTTTTGTTTGGCCACGAGCATCGGGCCATACCCGTCGCCCATGCTCGCCCCGCTGGGCAGCAAGGCGTACTGGCCGCTGACGTAAGCATAGGCATGGATGCTGACGGCGGTGATGTCGAGTTCGCCGCGGGTGGCACGCTCGTTCAGCGTCTGGATGTCCTGCAGGATGTGTTCGAATCGGAAGCCGTGCGTCGGGATCAAATCCTTCGCCAGTGCGTAAAACATGAAGGCGTCGTCGGGGTCGGGCGAATGGCCAAGCGTCAACGTCGTTTGCTGCATGAACGCAGCCTAAACCAGGCCCTGCAAGCTGTCACGACGAGAAGATTCAGCAACGGCAATGATAACATTTTATGCGGATCATGGATTTTTACCGCACCGCACGCACCCCGACCGGATTCAGCCGCCACTGGTTGCCGACCTCCTTGTCGCTTCAATTTTCACGGTCCAGTCCCGCGGGCAAACCCGGCCGGGCGCGTGCGTCGTGTTCCTCCTCAGACGAATTGCTTCATCTGGCTTCCAAAAACCTGACCGCGCGTGCCGCACCGCCTCCTTTTTAGTCCGGTCCGACCGCCGCCAGGTTCCCCACCCAAAACCAACAACGAATGCAATACCCACCGGGGCTTAAGCACCCGGTATGCCGTCCGGAAAATTCGGGGCTGATTTTTAAAAAACGCCGTAATTTGCAAGTCGCCGGCAAATGGAAAATGAAAACTGCTGTTGTTTTTTTTCCAGCCTGATAAAAAACCGCGACCGGGTGATGGCGCGGCCGGGAAGCCCGATCACTGCCGGTCGGCAGCCGGCTCGATCAGGGGCAGGGCCGACAGCAGGTCGAAAACCGTGACGCGCAGGTCGACGGATTCACGCACATTCGCGCCGGGAGTGAGGACGGAAGTCCACAAAAGCACGTCCTGCGTGTGAAGATCGACGAGGGCGATGGTGTGTTCGATGGCAGCGGGAGAACCCAGTGCGACCGTTACGCCGGGCAAGCCGGCATCGGCCTTGCCGTCCACGAGCGCTTTCACCGCATCGGCGGTGGTGATGAGCGGCGCACCAGTCCAGTTCCAAAGCACGCGTTTCCCATGGCCGGTGGGAGTTTCCACAAACACCGTCGAGTCCACCAGCGCCAGCACATTGGCTTGCGATCCGCCCAATTTTCTGTGCAACTGAAGCAGGGGGGCTTTCAATTTGTACCGGAAAGGCAGGCCGGGCACGCCGGTAGCCGCGGCCGCCCGGACACTTTCCGTCAAGGACCAGAACTCAACGCGTACCTCATCCAGCAGGCGACGGGTATCGTCATCGAATGCCGCCAGATCATCTTCGCAACACAGGGCGCGCACGTTTCCGACGACCAGATAACCCCGATTGGTGAACGTTTCCGCCAGGAGGGCGGCCGTCTTCTCGCCGGCCGTGCTGGCAATCTGCATCAACTCGCTCCGGGTCAGGCTGCTGTAGCAATAGGCCGAGGAGGTAAACCAGATGGGGACGATTTCCACGCGCTTATAGACCTCCGGATTTGACTTCAACGACTCGTGGGTCATGGCCGTGATCTGCAGCCGGCCGCGCGGCACGGTGCAACCGGCGGCCAGCACCGTGACCGTTGCCACCACCAGCAGGTTCCAGAAGTAAAACGGTTTCATGCGGTCCTCTTTCGGGCAAATGGGCTACGGGGACGGTGATTGAAAGTTGATGCGCCAAAGGGTGTCGATCCCGTCACCCACCAACCACAATGCGCCTGCGCCCGCGACCATGTCTTCGTACTCGCCGGTGTGGAGCAGCACCTTCTCGATCATCCGGCCGCTGGTCACATCAATCCGGGCGACATACTCCGGCGTGGCGACCCAGACCGCGCCGCCGCCCAACGCAAAACAGCCATCAAACCAGATCTTAAACACCTTCGTCACCTGCTTGGTGCGCGGGTCAATCAGGATCAGCCCGTTCGCCACCCCCAGTGGCACCTGCACTTGCTTGGCCACCCAGACCCCGCCCTCGCCGGCCGCCAATCCCCCGATGGGCGTGCCGATCCCGAGCGACACTTTGGCCACGACCTGGTTGGAGGCCGTATCAATCTGAAAGACCACATTCTCTTTCCAACTCAGCACCCAGACCGCCCCCTCACCCACGGCCAGCACCATGGGATTCCGGCTCACGTTGATCCGGGCGATGACCTGGCCTGTCCGCGGGTCAATCCGCAACACCGTCCCCTTCCGGGGATTGGTGGCCCAGACACTTCCCGCGCCAACCGCCACGTTGTCACACGCGACCGGAATCCGCATGACGAACCGCCCGGTTTGCGGGTCAATTTTCAGCAATTTGGAGCCTTGGGGAACCCACACCGCGCCTTCACCAGCGGCAAACGAAGACCGGCCGCGAAGCTCGGGAATGGCCGCCACCACCCGGTTCGATAGCGGATCAATCTTCAGCAACCGGCCGCTTTGCAACACCCAGACGGCAGCCTCCCCGACCGCCAGGCTGGTCGTGCCCGAACCCAGGGAGATCGCCGCCTCCGGCCGGGCCCGCGTCGCCACCACCGCTTCCTTTGGAGCAAAAGGCGGCGGCGGCCCAACCGTCACCGTCTGGTCCGACAGTCCCGCACAACCCGCGGCCATCATCGACACGACGGCGAGCACGGCACAACGATTTGCCTTCTTTATCGTTCGATCGCCGGCTCGCATCCAACTCATAAAAATTCCCGCCGGGTTCAGGCGATGACGGGCAGCATCCGGCCAGGCACTGGACGTAATAATTGCGTGGTTGTTTTGCACCGGACTCACCGCCCCAACAAACCATAAATCCGCAATCATACCAATCGAAAATTGATTCCCCGGGTAGTGGAACCGGTTGCGAATCCGCCCAACCGGGTCGCCACGAATGAATTGACTCGCACCCATCCCGCGCCAACAATTGCCGCAGTCAGCCGCCAACACCAATCAATTGAAAAGGGAAAATTTATGAAACCAAGCCGCTCTTTGTTCCCATGGCTCTGTCTCATCGCCCTCCTCACCCTGGCCGTGGGTTGCGCCAGCACGAAACAAACCGAAAATCAACTCGCCCTGGCCGGCTTCAAACCGGTCGTCGCCAGCACCGCCAAACAGCAACAGCAGCTCAGGGCCCTGCCGCCGGGCAAGCTGACCCGGATCCAGCGCAACGGAAAACCCTATTACGTTTTCCCGGACGTGGCCCACAACCTGGTCTATGTCGGCAGCCCGAAACAGTACCAGGATTACCAGCAGATCCATTCGGATCTGCAATTATCAAACCAGAATCAGGCCGCCGGCCGGATGGGCGAGGATATCGCAGCGGACACTTACAACCTGGACGGATGGGAAGAGGCAGTCTGGGGTGGTTAAGGCAGAGGACCGCAATGATCGGTAGCGTCGGGTGTCCTCACGCGATCGGGCGCTGAGGACAGCGCCCACTTACAGCACTGCCGGAGGCTGGGTATTGGGCTACATTAGCCCAATACCGGAGGCTGGCATTGGTTGCCAATTCCGATGGTTCCCGGTTTACTACGCAGATGCTGTTTGAACGGATTTTCGGTTCCAGGCCGCCACCGGTCACGCCGGTGGTTCACTTGTCGGTGGGACCGCAACCGTTGCCGCTCCTGATGATGCGCAATCCGCGCGCCCGCCGCTATCTGCTCCGGTTGCGTCCGGATGGCACCGCTCGCGTCACCATTCCCCGCGGCGGCTCGCCGGCCGTGGCCCGGGAGTTTGTCGAACGTCATGCCGCCTGGCTGGTACGCGAATGGCAACGGCTCCAGGCCCGGCCCCGGAAACCGCTGGACTGGCACATTGGGACGGAGATTCTCCTGCGCGGCGAAATGGTCCGCATTGAATCCGGGCCCGACGGCGAGGTGGCAACCGTCCGCTGCGGTGGCGAATCAATCCGGATTCCGGATCCGGCAACCGATTTGCGCCCCGCCATCGAAAGCTATTTTCGCCTGCTGGCAACGCGGGAATTGCCGCCGCGCGTGCTGGAGCTGGCTGCCCGGCACGGACTGATCGTGCGACGCATCACAGTGCGCAGCCAGAAATCGCGCTGGGGCTCGTGTTCACGACACGGCACAATCTCCCTGAACTGGCGGCTCATCCAGACGCCCGCTTTCGTCAGTGACTACATCTGTTTGCATGAGCTGATGCATTTGCGGCAGATGAACCACTCGTCCCGGTTCTGGCGGCAAGTGGAGCGGGTTTGCCCCGATTATCCGATGGCTGAACGTTGGTTGAAAGAGCATTCCGGCTTGTTGCGGTAACCGTGCCGGCACGGCGGATGGCCTGCGTCAGAATTCAGTTGGCGGAGGGATCATTCGCTTCTTCAGCATGATTTTCGCTCCATTGGTTCTTCGCGTCGTTCAAAATCGCGAGTTGATCCGGAGTCAGCAATGGCTTGATTTGATTGACCGCGGTCACCCGGTATGGCCTGAGACCGACCCAGACCTGCTGCAACTGCGTGCGCGCGACCTGGATTTGTGCTGTGTTCTTTGTTGCGCGCGCCTGCCGGATGGCCTCCTGGGCAGCGTCGATCCGGGGTTGGTTGGCGACCTTGTATTCCCAGCAGGTGGTTACGAAGTCATCCTCGATCGGTTTCAGGTCGTCTCGCTGCGCCCGGGTGAGATTCAACTTCTCCTTGAGCCCGGGTGGCAGGAGGGATAGCTCTCCCAAAGCCCGGTCCATTTCAAATGCTTTTTGGTATTTCGCGGTTTGCGTGAGGGAGTTGGTGCTGTTGGTGTTGGTATCTTGCGCCGGCGAGGCCGATGCGGCCAGCACCAGTGAACCGCTGATCATGACGATCCGGACGAGTTTGATTTTCATGTGTGTCATAAATTATTGGCAGAATTGGGTTGCGATGTTGTCCGTTTACAATAGTTCGAGCGGCTGTCCAGTGCCATGGGGTATTACCCGATGACAAATTTTCGATTCCGTCGCGCGCCGCGCGCCGCGCCTGCTTGCGGGCAACGGTTCCCCTGGTCAACAGTCGGGTTACACCCCATAGCGCCGGACTGAGCCAGACCGTAACTTCAAACTTGCGGCCAACAGAACAGTTTTGCGCCCGTTGGCAGGAAGATCCCATAAAGGATTATGAAAACAATCATCTGGGTCCTGATTCTCATCATTCTGGCCGGCCTGGAAGCCCGGGCCGGGGATTATTCAACAAACTCGCCCGCGGTTCACACCAACGCCACAGTCCCCCTGATCGCCCCGGCAACCACGAATTGGCCGGCGACCAACATGCCCGCCGTGACGAACCGGCCAACCACCAAACAGCCGGCCATTCCCGACCCTCCTACCGGGCTGCACATTGTGGAAACGGCGACGTGACTTTTGTAATCGGCCAGGCAAATATCCCGGTCATATTGGAAAACGGGAAAAATTATGAAAATCAAAACCGGCCGTTTGTTTCTGGCATTGGTTCTGGGACTGTCAACGGCAGCCATGGTCACCGGCATCACCGGTTGCGCCACTGGTCCGTCTTCATCCAAGCTCGATCCCGGGCCCACGACGAGAGATGACGAACATGCCCAGCCGGTCTATACATCTCCCACGGTCACTCCGGCAACCACCAACCGGTTAAACGCAAACACGCCGCCCTGACGGTTTGGCCGGCTCCAGGCCCATGATCGGGCCGGGTCTTTGCGTTGACAATGCGTCCGGTTCCCCCGAGTTTCAGTGCGACCGTTTTTGAAACCATGAACCTGGTTGCGTATTGTTTGTTGGCGCTGAGTTCGTTGTTCGTGATCGTCGATCCGATTGCGACGATTCCGGCATTTATCGCCATGACTCCGCGCGATCCGGTGGCGGCGCGGGTGCGCATGGCCCGCCTGGCCTGCCTGGTAGCTGCGGGAGTTCTCATCCTGTTCGCTCTGTCCGGCCAATGGATTTTCCGGTTGCTGGGCATCACCCTGCCCGCTTTCCAGATCGCCGGCAGCGTGTTGTTGCTGCGGATTGCCCTGGACATGCTCTATGCCAAGCGTTCCGCGGCCCAGGAAACCCGCGAAGAAACCGAAGCGGGCGCGACCAAAGACGATATCGCCATCACTCCCCTGGGCGTCCCCATGCTGGCCGGTCCCGGCGCCATTTCCACTTCGTTGATCCTGATGAATCAAGCCCAGGGCTGGGACCAGCGCATGGCGCTCTTGCTTTCCATTCTGATCGTCATGCTGGCCAGCTATTGGGTGCTCCGCGTCGCGGCGCATGGAGCTCGATGGCTCAACCCGCTGGCGATAAAGTTGATCACGCGGCTGATGGGGTTGTTGCTAGCGGCCATCGCCGTGCAGTTCGCCCTCAACGGACTGGAACAAACGGCCTTGTTTCATAGGTGACCGGCCGTGAGTCCGTGGGCAACCGGGACCGGTCAGGCCCCTGGCTCCAACATGTCATGGACCGCCTTGAGCAAGGTTTCCGTGGTGAGCGGCTTCATAAGATACGCATCGGCTCTGAGCTGGTCCCGGGCGCCATCCACCTCCTTCTCTGAACCGCTGGTCACGATGACTTTGATGTCCGGCCGGATTCGCCGGAGGGCTCCGATGGTCATTCGGCCGTCCATGAGCGGCATGGCGAAATCGGTAATGACCACGGAATATTCGGCCGGCCCCTCGCTGAACCGGGCGATGGCCTCCGGCCCGCTGGCGGCGGTGGTCACTTTGTAATCATAGTTTTCCAGCGCGCTGCGCATGATGGCCAACACGCCTTGCTCGTCATCCACCACCAAAATGTGGTCGCCGTGACCGGTCGGGAGGACGGATTCGCCCGGCGCCATGGATTCTCCGGCGTCGATGTCGGCCACCGGCAGGTAGATTTTGAATTCCGTACCGGAGTCTTTCGCACTGTGGACGGTAATCAGGCCGTTGTGGTTTTTGATGATGCTTTGACACGTGGACAATCCCAGGCCGGAGCCTTTGCCCGGAGCTTTGGTGGTGAAAAATGGCTGAAAAATTTTGTCCAAATGTTCCCGTGGAATTCCCGCTCCGGTGTCGGAAACGATCAGGCAAAGATAGTTGCCCGGCTTCGCGCCGGACAGCAATTCCCCGTCCGCCGGGCCCAGGCGCACGTTTTGGGTGGTGAGGGCAAGTTGGCCGCCATTGGGCATGGCGTCCCGGGCGTTGACACAGAGGTTCAGCAGGACCTGGTACAATTGCGTGGGCAATCCGGCGACCGGCCAGGACGATTTTTCCGCGCTGACCCGGCAGGTGATATTTTTGGGATAGGTTTGCTCGATGATTTTACCCATCTCCCGGACGAGCTGATCCACCTGGACAACGACCTTGTCCTTTTCCCCGCCGCGGGCAAACGTCAACAGCTGCCGGACCATTTCAGCGCTGCGCCGGGCGCTGGTTTCCATCGCCTCCAGGATGCCTTCGTGGCCTGACGATTTCAGCTGCTCGCCTAGGATTTCCACGCCCATGATGATGGGCGAAAGCGCGTTATTTAAATCATGGGCGATGCCGCTGACCAGCGCGCCCAGGCTCTCGAAACGCTGGGCCCGCAGGAATTTTCCTTCGAGCTGCTTGCGCTCGGTAATATCCGTATTGATCAGGAGCAGCGATTTCGGCTTTCCCTCGTCATCGCGAATCAGCGTGAACCGGCCCTCGACGGTGACTGGGCGGCCGTCCTTGGTGAACTCGTGCAATTCACCGTTCCACTGGTCCTGTTCCCGGGCATGTTTCAGGGCCGCTTCCAGTTGCTCCGGATGATGGCTGTGGAACAGCAGGTGCTGGATTTTTTTCCCGATGACTTCCTCGGGCATCCAGCCATGAATCCGGCGGGCGCCCTGGCTCCAGAACAGGATGTTGCCGTCCAGCGCGCACAGGATGATGGCGTCTTGCGCCTTGTCCAGCAACGCGGCCTGTTCGCGGATTTTTTCCTCGGCCTGTTTGCGTCCGGCTTCGTCAATGGTCACCCCCACCATGCGCAACGGCTTGCGGGCGGCGTCGTAAATAATGGAGGCGCGGTCATAGACGTGGGTGTAGGCGCCATTGGCCCGGCGCAGGCGATGTTCGCTCCACCAGACCTTTCCGCCCCCGGCCAGCAGGTTCACCATACCGGAAAGCACCCGGTTTTTGTCGTCCGGATGAATCAAATCCAGCCAGCGTTCGCGGGTGGCGCCAATCTCCTGCGGCGAATGGCCAAGGACAGCCTGGAAGTTGTCGCTGAACCAGACCCGGTCCGTCCGGAAGTCCCATTCCCAAACGATGTCATTGGTGGCCGCGGCGACCACCCGCAACCGATCTTCCATTTGGCGGCGGCGGGCCCGCTCGGCCGCGCTGCGCAACGCGTTGCGGACCGCCGTCACCAGCCGGTCCGGCCGTTGTTTGGGAACGTAATCAGTCGCACCGTTCCTGAGGCCTTCCACGGCGGCCTCCTCAGCCGTGCTGCCAGAGAAAAAGATGAAGGGCGTCTCCGGATACAACTTCCGCACCAGCGCCAGCGCCTTCAAACCGTCGCACGACGGAAGCGAATAGTCGGAAAGGATGAGGTCGAATTTGCGACCGTGCAGGGCGGATTCAAAATCAGGCCGGGTTTTGACCGCGCTGAATTCGCAGGCCGGTTTTTCCAAACGCAACAGTTCCTTCACCCGCAGAATATCGCTCTCATTGTCTTCCAGGTGCAGCAGATGCACCGGATGTTGGATGAATTCCGTCCCCATCAGCTGTTCCACTCCCGGCGGCCGGGCGGCCGCCTGTTGCTGGCTGCCCGAAAGCAGCCATTGGACGTGACAGCGCCGGCGAATTTCCGCAAATCGGTCAGCCCGACGGCCCGGGTGTCACAAGACAATTCTTCCTTGCTGACCGGTGCCCTCACCACGCCCGCAAATCCCAACGTCATCGTGTTCTCAGCAGCAGTCTTCATTGCCAACCCCGCGGCAAAATCCCGTCGTTTTATGCTGAACGCCCTGGTTATTAATCACTTATCGCCTTGATTATAGGCCGGCAGGCCGTCGGCCGCAACCGGGGAATTCATCCACCAGACCGAATGTGTGGCACCCATGCCTTTCCTCACACCGTCATCCGGCGAAGAATCAGCGATGGACCGGCACCCCACCGACGGGGTTGTGCTCCTTCAACGACGCGATACGGATAACGCCCAACTTCGCGCTTTCATTTGCCGGAATTCGTGACTAACGTTTTGGCGAAACCGCCGGTGTGCCAACTTGTGAAAGCAACGCAAAAAGTAGCACCGAAAACCGGCTGGGCTCATGGCCATGAATCCAAAGCGCATCTTCGCACGCATTCACTCCCCGATGGTGATCGCCAGCACCGGCTGCTCATGAAAACCCTGCGACATTTCGTGTGCGGATTGATAAACAGCACGGTCAAAGGAATTTGATGACAACCTCCTGCCATTCCCTGGAGCTATTATTCGTCCGGCCCGTGATCGCAAATCCAATTTGGTTGGATTCCCGGCTGGCGGCCGGTCAAGTCCGAACCAGAACACCTGTTTAGCTATGAAAAAAAAGTATTTCACATGCTGGACGAGATCCGGCCTGATCCTCGGCCTCGCCGCACTCTCTTTTTCCGCCCGGGCGCAGACCATTCCGAATGCCCCGGCCAATCTCACGGCATCCGCGCCATCGGCCTTCCAGATCCGCCTGTCGTGGACCGACGCGTCCACCGACGAAGATGGATTCAAGGTCGAGCGGTCGTTAGATGGAATCACCTTCACCCAGGTCGCGCAAGTGCTGGCGAACACGACCAATTTTCTGAACAGCGGGCTTTTCCCTGGCTCAGACTATTATTACCGGGTACGCGCGTATAATTCCGCGGGCGATTCCGCTTATGCCAGCACCACCAGCGCAGGAACGCCCACCCCAGCGTGCCCTTTGTCCGTCGTCGGCTGGGGAAATAACAGCGACGGTCAACTGACGCCGCCGGCAGGTCTGAGCAACCTGGTAGCCATCGCCGCCGGTTACTTTCACAGCCTGGCCTTGAAGAGCGACGGCACGGTCGTCGGCTGGGGCGACCCCTTTTATGCGACGACGCCAGCGGGTCTGAGCAATGTGGTGGCCATTGCCGCCGGCCTCTTCCACAGCCTGGCCTTGAAGAACGATGGCACGGTCGTCGGTTGGGGCGACAGCAGTTTCGGTCGCCTGCCGCCGCCGGCGGGCCTGAACAACGTGGTGGCCATCGCCGCCGGTTACGAACACAGTCTGGCCTTGAAGAGCGATGGCACAGTCGTCGGCTGGGGCGACAACACCTTCGGCCAGACCAATGTGCCGCCCGGGTTGAAAGGGGTGGTCGCTGTCGCCGCCGGCTTCTACCACAGCGTGGCCTTGAAGAGCGATGGCACGGTCGTCGCGTGGGGCGACAACACCTATAATCAGACGAACGCGCCGGCGGGACTGAGCAATGTGGTGGCGATCTGCGCTGGTTATTACCACAGCCTGGCCTTGAAGAGCGACGGCAACCTCGCCGGCTGGGGTTATAATGGTTATGGCGAGGCGTCGCAACCGGCGGGACTGGCCGGGGTGGTCGCGATTTCCGCCGGTTATTTGCACAGCCTGGCGTTGAAGAGCGACGGCACCGTCTTCGGCTGGGGCAACAACTTTTATGGCGAAACGATTCCTCCTCCGGGACTGACGGGGGTGGCGGCCATCGCGATGAATTATCACAGCCTGGCTTTGGCCGTCAGCCCCGGCCCGCCCTCGGCGCTCACCACGACGGTGGCCGGCCCGAATGAAATTGATCTGGCATGGACCGAGCATTCGACGGGCGTGGAAGAGTTTCAAATCGAGCGGGCCCCGGACGCCGGCGGCCTTCCCGGAACCTGGGCGCAAATCGCCACGGTGGCCGCTGCCGCCACCGGTTACAGTGACACGACCGTGGCGGCGAACACACCCTATTGGTACCGGGTGCGGGCGCAGAACTCGTGCAGCGACTCGCCTTATGCCATGGCGCGGGTGGTTCTGGATATTCTCGACGACACCTGGCTCAACGGCACCCGCAACGTTCAGAGTCCGCCGGCGAGTTCCGCCTGGTTTACGTCCAGTGCCGGGTCCCTGAACGCCGCGCCCGGCGCGATGACCCTCACGGTCGGCGGCAGTGTTTTAATTCTGACTTACTTCACGCCCAACAGCAGCAGCCCGCCCGTCACCTTGAACGTCGGAGACACACTAACTGCAGCCATGACTCTCACGTTCAACGGTCTCCCGACCCTGGCGAGCAGTTCGCAGGGCTTCCGGATCGGGCTGTTCGATTTTGCGGACGGCAGCAATTCGCCCAAACGGGTGGGCGGCGACTCCTTCAGCAGCAGTTCCCAGGGACTTAACGTGGCCGGCTACGCGCTGTTCCAGAAGATGTACACGACGTTCAGTGATTCCTCCCCGATAACCATCCGCAAACGCACCAGTCTGTCAGATGCCAGCCTGCTCGGAACGAGCGGGGACTTTACCACGCTGGCCTCCGGCGGCGACACCAACGCCTTTCCCGGTTTTGCCAATCTGACCCCGTACACGTTGCGATTAGTGCTGGCGCGGACCAGCCTGACCTCAATGGATATTACCATGACCTGGTCAAACCAGGTCACCGGGGCGATCCTCACCGTTTCGACCACCGACAACGCAGCTACCAATTTCAGTTTCGATGGCATCGCTTTTCGCCCGCAGAGCAGCAGCCAGGCGGCCGTCTCCAACGTGTTTTCCGAGGTGAAAATCGGGATGTCCTCCGCGCCGCTCGCTCCGGCGATCGTCACCGAACCGCAGAATGTGAACATTTCCTCCGGGCAAAACGCCGCGTTCACCGTGGCTCCCAACGGCACCCTGCCGTTGCGCTACCAGTGGTATCATAACACGAACACGCCGGTGGCCAATGCCACCAATGTCACCCTCACGCTCGCCAACGTCCAGAGTGCCGATGCCGGGGGGTATTCCGTGGTTATCACCAATTCCTACGGCTCGATCACCAGCGCGGTGGCCACGCTGACGGTGAACACGCCCCCGACGATCGGCACGCAACCGGCCGACCTGACCGTTATCCCGGGTCAAAATGCCGCGTTCAGCGTGGTGGCCTCGGGTTCGCAACCGCTGTATTACCAGTGGTTCTACAACACCAATACGCCGCTGGCCGGGGCAACTTCGGCTACGCTGACGCTGACCAATGTTCAGCCCGGCAACGCCGGCAGCTATTCCGTTGTCGTGAGCAACGCCACCGCTTCCATCACCAGCTCCAATGCCGTTTTGACCGTCAACACCAATCCTGTAGCGCCGGTCTTCCTGCTCCAGCCCGTTTCCGTCACGGCCGGCGAAGGCGATGATGCCGCTTTTACCGCCGCGACGATTGGCACCCAACCCATCACCTACCAATGGAATCTGAACGGCACGCCGGTTCCCAATGCCACCTCAAATACCCTGAACCTGACCGGTATCCAATTGTCCGACGGAGGCAACTACACGGTCACTGCCACCAACAGCATCGGCGCCACAACGAGCAGCGTTGCCGTGCTGACCGTGGTGCCCGTCGTGCCGCCCCTGCCGGTCATTCCCACCAACCAGTTCCCCATCACGAATTACGGCGCGGTCGGGGACGGTACTACCGACAACACCATCGCCATTCAGAATACCATCAACGCGGCGTCTGCGGCCGGTGGCGGCACGGTCGTCGTGCCACTCGGGGGAACATCGAACACCTACCTATGCGGTCCGATCGCCCTGGCCAGTGCGATCAATCTGCAGGTCAACAGCGGCGCGATGTTGCAGATGCTGCCGCGCAGCAGCTGGCCCGGCACCTCCACGTTCATCAACGGAGTCGGACTGCACGATGTCGCCATCAGCGGCTCGGGCACCATCGACGGCCAGGGAGCGGATTGGTGGGCGGCCTACAACGCCGACCACAATATCGGGCGGCCAAATTTCATCAACTTCAGCGGTTGCGCCAACGTGCTGATCCAGGATGTGACGCTGCAGAATGCGCCGACGTTCCACATGATGTTAAAAGGCAACAACGAGAATCTGACCATTCAGGGCGTTACGGTTAACGCCTCGGGGGATTCGCCCAACACCGACGGAATGGACCTGGCTTCCATCCACGTGCTGATCAAGAACTGCTCCATCAGCGTCGGGGACGACAACATCGAGATCGGCGGCAGCGGCGGGCCCGCGGCCGATGTCACCGTCACCAATTGCGCCTTTGGCACCGGCCATGGCGTGTCAATCGGCAGCATCACCTCCGGCGGAGTGAGCAATTTGACGGTCATCCACTGCACCTTCAATGGCACGGATAACGGCATTCGCATGAAATCGGACAACGACCGGGGCGGCCTGGTCCACAATCTGAAATATTGCAATCTTGCCATGACCAATGTGGGATACCCGATCATCATTTATAGTTATTACAACGCGTTCGGGGTGCCGTCATTCATCAGTCCGCAAATCGCCCGCAATCAGCCCGGCACCCCGGTCAACGGCACGACCCCCGTCTGGCGCAACATCGTCATCAGCAACGTGACGGCCGTTGCCACCACCGGATTCACCATCGCGGGCATCATCTGGGGACGACCCGAGATGCTGGTGTCCAACCTCGCGTTGTACAACGTCACCGTCGCGGCGCCGGCTAAGACCTTTGATATTTACAATGCCCAGGGCATCCGGATCGTCGATTCGCCGCTGACCGCGCCGAACACGACCAACAACACCTTGCGGCTTTACAATGCCCAGGTCACCGTCTCGAACAGCGTCCCCGGCGCCAGCCTGGTAACGTTGGGCGGATTGTCCGTGCCCCCGACCAACAACACGCTGGCCTTCTATAACACCCTGGCCGCGATCACCGACACCGGCATGCTCGGCTCCAGCCCCATCACGCTGGGCGGCAGCAGCCTCACGTTCGCCCAGGACTCCGTGGCTTTCGCCAACAACCTCAGCATCGTTTCCGCGAGCACCCTGGCCATGACCAGCGGTAACAATTCATTCGGCGGCGCATTCCTCGGCGCCGGCCCGCTGACGCTCAGTCTGCCGGGAGGCAGCTCGCTGACGTTGCAGGGCGACTCCTCGGCTTTCAGCGGAGCGGTGACGGTGAACAATGGGACGTTGGCCGTTAACAATACCACCGGCAGCGGGACTGGTTCCGGCGCGGTGACCGTGTTGGGCGCCGCGACGTTGGGCGGCAACGGCGCCATCGGCGGGCCGTTGACGGTGAACGGAACGTTGGCCCCGGGCAACAGTCCCGGCACCCTGACGGTTAACAACGACCTGGTCATCAATAACGGCGCGGTGCTGCAATATCAGTTGGGGACCAGCAGCGATCTCACCGTGGTGAACGGCAATTTGACTTTGGGCGGCACGCTGAACATCAGCAATGCCGGCGGCTTGCACGCGGCCAATTATCCGTTGTTCGCTTATACCGGCAACCTGAGCGGCCTTACCACGCTTGGCGCTACGCCGCCGGGTTATAGTTACTATGTCAACACCAACACCGCGGGACAGGTGGTTCTGATTGCTTATTCCCCGGCGCCCACACCGCCGGGATTCGCGACGATCAGTTCCTCCGGAGGCAATCTCGTGCTGAGCGGCGGAGCCGGTTCCACAAACGGCCCTTATTATGTGCTGACCTCGACCAACCTCGCCCTGCCGCGAAACCAATGGACGCGTTCGGCCGTCGGTCAATTTGACGGCAACGGGAATTTCACATTCACCAACGCGCCCGGAACCAACGCTTCCCGGCGATTCTATTTACTGCAACTGCCATAGTCGCAGAAACACCGTCCCCGGAGCGCCGGCCTCCGGCTCGGCAGGTTTTAAGTATTCTCAGAGAACACGCCGGACCGGAATCGGCGCTCTATTTTGCCATGGGAGTCGGGGCAATACGCAGGTACGCCCCTTTTGGAGTTGGCGCCAAAGTTCACGCTTTCATTTGCCGGAATTCGTGACTAGCGTTTTGGGCAAACCGCCGGTGTGGCGAAATGGCAGACGCACAGGACTTAAAATCCTGGGACCGTAAAA
>CAYPSF010000054.1:0-25293 GCA_964413165.1 uncultured Bifidobacteriaceae bacterium | reverse complement strand
GGAACCAAACGCATCGGCGTCGCGGTGAGCGATGAAACCAAAACCATCGCCCAGCCGCTGGAATATATTCCCGCCGAGCCATTCGCGGACTTTTTGACGCGCCTCAAGCAGTTGCTCCGCGAAAAGGAAATTGACCTTATCCTCATCGGCCTGCCGCGCAACATGGACGGGAGCTACGGCCCGGCGGCGGAAAAGGTGCAGACCTTCGTCGGCGTGTTGAGCGGCGCCATCACCGTCCCGATCAAGACCTGGGACGAGCGACTGACGAGTTCGCAGGCGAACAAGATTCTAATCCAGGGCGGCTTGCGGCGGGACAAGCGCAAAGAGAAAGTGGATAAAATGGCGGCGGCAATTTTGCTGCAAAGCTACCTCGACAGTAAAACGTGAAACGTGATGCGTAAAAACCCTCTGCCGGGCTTCACGTTTCACGTTTCACGTTTCACGAAATGAAATTCAAGCTCACCATCGCTTACGACGGGACGGGTTACGAAGGCTGGCAGGTGCAAAAGACCGGCATCGGGGTGCAGGAAAAGGTGGAAACCGCCTTGTCCAAGCTGTTTCCCAGCAAGCCGCGCCTCCACAGTTCCAGCCGCACGGATACGGGCGTTCACGCGCTGGGCATGGTCGCCCATTTTGAAATACCCGCCGCCGAATCCAGAATGTCGGTGCGCCAGCTGGCCCTGGCCCTGAACGCCTGGCTGCCGCAGGACATCCGGGTCCTGTCCGCCGCACGCGCGACGGATATTTTTCACGCCCGATTCGATGCGGCCGGCAAGCAATATCGCTACTTTGTCTGGAATCATCCGGCGATGAATCCCCTGATCCGCCACACCGCCTGGCACGTTCCGCTGCCGCTCGACCTCAAGGCGATGCGCGCCGCCGCCCCCCTGCTCGTCGGCCGGCACGACTTCAAATCCTTCGCCGGCACCCGCAGCTACGAGATGGAATCGAACGTGCGCCGGCTCACGCGCTGCAATTTCACCCGGAGCGGCGCGTTGCTGACCTTCGTCATCGAAGGAGACGGCTTTCTCTACAAAATGTGCCGGGGCATCGTCGGCACGCTGGTGCAAATCGGGCAGGGGAAATTCCCGGCGGACGAAATCAAGCGGATGCTGGCCAAGAAAGACCGGCGAGTGGCGGGCATGACCGCCCCGGCGCACGGCCTGGTTTTGTGGAAGGTGTTTTATGCACGTCGTTCTCGTTGAACCGGAAATTCCGCCGAACACGGGCAGCGTGGCGCGGTTATGCGCCGCCACCCGGACAACCCTGCACCTCATCGAGCCGCTCGGTTTTAAGCTCGATGATGCACAACTCAAACGCGCGGGCATGGATTACTGGCAGCACGTCGGGTGGCACCGGTGGCCGGACTGGAAATCGTTTGTCGCAACGCTGCCGGCGAAAGCGCGGCTCTGGCTGGTCGAATCCGGCGGGCCCAAAATTTACAGCGACGTGAAATTCACGGCGGACGATTACCTGGTATTCGGGCGCGAGACGGCCGGGCTGCCGAAACCGATGCTGGAACAAAACCGTGACCACTGGCTGCGGATTCCGATGTTTAACGCTAAATCGCGTTCGTTGAATTTGGCGAACTGCGTCGCGCTGGTTTTGTTCGAGGCCTTGCGGCAGCAGGAATTTCAGAATGAAATTCATTGAATGGTAAATCGTTGAACCATTGAACCGATTTAACAATTGAACGACCCGTGATTTACCGGTTAAGATTCGCCGTCGTCATTGCGAATATGTTCTACACACCGGCAAAGGCAGTTTCATTTTGAGCGGCACCGCTGCTGACGCATTTCAAATCAAATGGCCAAATCAGGACAATTCCGCTGGGTTATTTGCGTGCTGCTCTTCTTTTCGGTGGTGGTCAACTACATTGACCGTCTGGTCATCGGCATCCTGAAAGGGCCGCTCAGCACCCAGTTGGGCTGGAGCGACAGTGATTATGGCAACATTGCGGCGGCGTTTTCCTTTGCCTACGCGTTCGGCTACCTGATCGGCGGCCGGTTGACCGACCGGCTGGGCGTGAAACGCGGGCTGTCGCTGTTCGTCTTGTGTTGGAGCGTGGCAGCGATGGCGCACGGCTTTTGCGGACTGATCGGGGTCACGGACCAGTTCCGGATGCAATATCCCTGGTTTTCGTGGACGGAAAGAGGGATTGTCTGGATGACCCTGGCGACGCCGATGACCGCTGCCGGTTTCATGCTGGCGCGAATCGCGCTGGGGCTGGCGCAGGGCGGGAATTTCCCCGCCGCAATCAAAGCGGTGGCGGAGTGGTACCCAGTCAAGGAGCGCGCCCTGGCAACGGGATGGTTCAACACCGGGACCAACGTCGGGGCCATTCTATGCCCGATCGCGGTGCCCTGGATTTTCCAGCAGATTGGCTGGCAGGCTACTTTCTACGTGACCGGGGCAACGGGTTTTGTGTGGGTGGTTGCCTGGTGGCTGGTTTACGATTCGCCGGAGAAACACCGGCGGCTTTCGACTTCGGAACTGGAGCACATCCGGAGCGGTCAGCCAGCGGTGGAGGTAAAGCCGGTACAGGTACCTTGGCTGTCGCTGTTCGGTTACCGGGCGGTTTGGGCCTACGTGCTGGCGGGCATTCTGGCCGCGCCGGCGTGGGGATTTTACCAATTCTTCATACCGGATTTTCTCCAGAAAACCTTCCACCTGAGTCTCCAGGCCACCGGCACTTGGACCGGTGTATTCTTCGCGATTGCCATGGTGGGCAGTGTGGCAGGTGGCTGGCTGGCCAAGAAACTGATCGATCGCGGCTGGAGCCTCAACGCCGCGCGCAAGTTCACGATGCTCGTGTGTGCGCTGGCCGTGGTACCGGTGTCTTTGGCGTCGTACGCCGGAAGCGTGTGGCTGGCGGTGCTGATTGTCGGCATTGCCGGCTCGGCCCATCAGGGCTGGTCGGCCAACCTGTTCAGCCTGGTCTCCGACACGATGCCGAAAGAGACCATCAGCTCGGTGGTCGGATTGGGCGGATTTGTCGCTTACTTTGCCGGCGGATTTGTCAACAAAAAGGCCGCCGATATCCATCAAATGACCGGAAGCTACGTCCTGGCTTTCGTTTACATCTCGGGCATGTACGTCCTTTCACTGATTTTAATCCAACTGCTTATCCCTAAAATCAAACCAACGGCCTGACCCACCATGTCCTCCGCGTCCGCATCTTCATCCTCCCCGACCGCTGCCGGCCGGGCAAATGTCGCTTACCCGTGGATACCGGACCAGGGCGATGGCACGTTTCGCAACCCGATCATTTATGCGGATTACTCGGACCTGGATGTCATCCGTCACGGCAATGATTTTTTCATGACCGCGTCCAGCTTCAACTGCACCCCGGGTCTGCCAATTCTGCACTCGAAGGACCTGGTGAACTGGAAACTCATCAATCACGCGGTCAAAAACCTGCCGCATCCGCGTTACGCCGAGGTGCAACCCGGTTGCGGCATCTGGGCGCCGAGCCTGCGTTTTCACGCCGGGAAATTCTGGATCTTTGCCGCAACGCCGGATGAAGGCATTTATGTCACCACGGCGGATGACCCGGCCGGAAAATGGTCCGGGCTCCATCTGGTGCAGGCAGGGAAGGGCTTGATTGATCCGTGCCCGTTTTGGGACGACGATGGCAGGGCATATCTGGTCCACGCGTATGCCAATTCCCGCGCCGGCATCCGGGACCGGTTGCACGTGCGCCCGATGGCGCCGGACGGTTTACGGTTGTCAGGTGAAGGCCAGGTTGTCTTTCATGATCCGAAGCGGCACCCCATTTTGGAAGGGCCCAAATTCCTCAAAAAGGACGGCTGGTATTACTTGCTGGCACCCGCGGGCGGCGTGGAAACCGGCTGGCAGGTGGCCCTGCGTTCACGAAACATTTACGGCCCGTACGAGGACAAAATCGTGCTCGAACAGGGCAGCACTGCCATCAACGGCCCGCATCAGGGCGCGCTGGTGGACACGCCGAACGGCGAATGGTGGTTTCTGCATTTTCAGGACGCCGGGGTGTATGGCCGGGTGGTGCACTTGCAGCCGGCGCAATGGCGGGATGGCTGGCCCCTGATGGGTACTGACCAGGACGGCAACGGCATCGGCGAACCCGTGTTGCAATGCACCAAGCCCTCCGAGCTTGTCTCCGGCCACACCGCCATCCCTCAAACAACTGATGAATTCGATTCTCCCGTGTTGGGTTTGCAATGGCAGTGGCAGGCCAATCACAACGAAGCCTGGTATTCCTTGAGCGCCCGAAAAAACTGGTTGCGGCTGTTTTCGCAGCCGGCGCTGGCAGAAGACCTGACGCGTCTGCCGAATTTGTTACTGCAGAAGTTTCCGGCGCGTTCCTTCACGTTTGAAACGCTGCTGGAATTTTCACCGGGCCAGCCGGGTGCGGAGGCGGGCCTGGTAGTAATGGGCCAGTCCCGCGCCACCCTGGCGCTGCAGCGGAACGACACGGGCAATCAGCTCGCGTTGCACGTGGATGGCGTTCAAAAGTTTGTGCGTGACGGCATGCCCGGCGCGGTCAAGCTGCGTGTGGAAGTCAGGGAAGGCGGTGTCTGCACCTTCCATTTTGCAACCGACGGACAGTTCATGCCCATTCCCCACGTCTTTCCGGCGCATCGGGGAACGTGGATGGGAGCCAAACTCGGCGTGTACGCGTTCCACTCCCGGCCGCAGGCGTCTGTCGGGCATGCGGACTTTGAATACTGCCGGTTCGCCTGAAGGCACTCGGGATTAACCGGGCAGACCGGCAGAAGTCAACCGATCAGGTTACTTTTTGTTCCAACTTTTTCACTTCTTCTTTGATCATTTCCGTTGTCCGGTGTTTGGCCAGGTAAACCTGATCAATGGAAATGCCGAAGGTGGCGGCAACTTTTTCGGGCGCCCACTCTTTGTTCACATACAAATCGAAGATTTGATATTTCTGCGGGTCCAACCGGCGTTTGACTTTGGCCAGGGCGGCATCCAGCAGGTTTTTTTCCCATTCCGCGTCCCACAGCGCATCCAGGTCCCGGCCGGCCGGATCGACCACTTTGTCCACTGTCCGGGTGCCAGTGGCGGTGTCATCGGCAACCGATTGGCCGGCGGCGAGTGGCCCGCGCTTGCGGAGTTGGTCGGTGATGCGCCAGCGGGTCATATTCAGCAGCCAGGTCTTGAAGGAACCCACCGCCGGATCATATTTGAAGGTGGGCATGTGCTTGGCAACCGAGATCATCGTTTCCTGCACCACATCCTGCGCTTCGGCCCCGGTCAGCCCACCCTTCATGGCAACGCCATAAATGAGCTTCCAGTAGGTGTCAAAAAAATCCTGCCAGCTGGACTGATCCTGCCAGTCTTTGAGGCGCTGAATCAGCGTCGCGCGTGTCGGTATCAGTTCATCCATTGGCTCGGCCATTAAACAAGTAATGTGACCTTAAACCACGGTTGGCAATAAAATACACATTCTTAGCAAAAATTGTTGAGAAATGAGGTGTTATATGCTTGTATTCTCATTGTTTACCAGTCGGATGGGTAGAGGGATTAAACGCTTGAATTTGTTTCCTAAAGCCGGGCGCGGTCTTTTGACAACCGCAATTACTTTGGGGGTCTTGGCTTGCGCCGGGGTGTCCGATGCGCAGTTGATCGGTAACAACGTTATCACGAACGAAATCCGGATCGTGGAGCTTCAAGGCACGGCCGAGGTCGCTCCCGCTGATACCACCGCCTGGGCGCCGGCCCAAACCAATCAGATCCTGCACCCCTTCGATCGGTTGCGCACCGGCGCCAACAGCCGGCTGGCCCTCCTTTGGTCCGATCGCAGTGTCGTGTCTTTCGGCGCTCTGACGGAACTCGAAGTGTCGCCGCCGGAATCATCCGGTGCGCAATGTGGACTGCATCTGGTCCGGGGCATCGTTTCGTTTTTCCATCGGGATGAACCCGGGCGCATCCGGATTATCACCCGCGGCGCCGTCGCCGGAGTAGAGGGCACGGAATTCGCCCTGGCCGCGGATGAACCAGGCGATACCACCTTGTCCGTGATTGACGGCAAGGTCCGCTTCGGCAATGAACAAGGCGCGCTCCTGCTGACCAACGGCCAGCAGGCGGTCGTCGAGCCGGGCAAGGCGCCCGTCCGCACGGCCGGTTTCATCGCCAACAACGTCCTGCAATGGTGCTTTTACTATCCGGCGGTGATGGATCCGGCGGATTTGTCGCTCACTTCGGAAGAGCAAAAGATTCTGGGTGAATCACTCTCGGCCTATCGCTCGGGCGATCTGTTGGCAGCATTGGCCAAATATCCGGCCGGACGGCAACCCGGCTCGGATGCCGAACGGGTTTATTATGCCGGCCTGCTGCTGGCAGTTGGTCAGGTTGAACCCGCCGAAGCGGTACTGGCTCCGCTGTCCGCCGGCCATGCTCCTGATCAACCGCAACGGGTTGCCCTGGCCCTGCGCCGGCTCATCGCCGCTGTGAAACGGCAGCCGGACCCGGCGGCGATCCGGCCGCAACTGGCGACGGAATTCCTGGCGGATTCCTACTACCAGCAATCGCGCGCGCTCCCAGGAGTTTCCTTGCCGGCCGCGCTGGCTTCTGCCTGGCGGGCGGCAACCAACTCGCCGGATTTCGGCTTTGCCTGGGAACGTGTGGCGGAACTGGAATTCAGTTTCGGCCATGCCGGCCGCGCGCTCGAGGCCCTGGACAAAAGCCTGGCGTTGGCACCGCGCAACGCCCAGGCGCTCGCCTTGAAAGGATTTCTGCTCGCGGCGCAAAATCGCACCCGCGAAGCCATCGGCTGGTTCGACCAGGCGCTCGCGGTGGACTCCGCACTAGGCAACGCGTGGCTGGGGCGTGGCCTTTGTCGCATCCACCGCGGCGACACCAAGGGCGGATGCGAAGACCTGCTGATGGCCGCCGCGCTCGAACCGCAGCGCGCCGAATTGCGCAGCTATCTGGGTAAAGCTTATGCCAATGCCGGCGATTACCCGCACGCAACCAAAGAGTTTCAACTCGCAAAGCGACTGGACTCCAAAGACCCGACGCCGTGGCTGTATTCCGCCCTGATGAATCAGGAGGACAACCGGATCAACGACGCCATCCGGGACCTGGAAAAGTCGCAGGCCTTGAATGACAACCGGAGTGTTTATCGCTCGCAACTGCTGCTGGACCAGGACCAGGCTGTGCGCAGCGCCAACCTGGCGGCAATGTACCAGGATAATGGTATGGAAGATGTGGCCGTGCGTGAGGCTTCCCGCGCAGTGAACTACGATTACGCGAATTATTCGGCGCACCTGTTCCTGGCGAACAGTTACAACGGGCTCCAGGATCCGAACCTGATCAATCTCCGTTATGAGACTCCGGCAATGAACGAATATCTACTGGCAAATTTGCTGTCCCCGGTAAGCGCCGGCACGATGTCACCCACCATTTCCCAACAGGAATACTCCCCCCTCTTCGAGCGCAACCGGCTAGGGGTCGTTTCTAGCACGGAATATCTGAGTCGCGGGGCCTGGACGGAATCGGGTGCCCAGTTCGGCGTTTATGAAAA
Organism: uncultured Bifidobacteriaceae bacterium; assembly: GCA_964413165.1. GTDB lineage: Bacteria > Verrucomicrobiota > Verrucomicrobiia > Limisphaerales > UBA11358 > UBA11358. The sequence continues at coordinate 17,771 of CAYPSF010000054.1, read as the reverse complement.
CTTCGGCTATGACGTGGAGGGATTCTACCGTACCGATCCTGGCCAGCAGGTGAACAATGATGTCGAACAGCGGCAACTGTCGGCGACCCTCAAATATCAATTTACACCTCAGGACACCGTTTATTTGCAGGTCAAACAGTACCACGCAACCAGTGGAGATTTGTTCCAATATTACGACCCGACCAATGCCAACCCGGGCGCGCGCGTGAGTGAAGATCAAAACCCGATCGTCGGATTGGGATATCATCATGACTGGAGCCCCGGTGTTCACACGCTGTTTTTCGCAGCACGGCTGGAAGACTCGCTTGCGGTAACCAATCCGACCGGGCCAACCCTGCTTGCGGTCGAACCCGGTGGAACGATAACCGCAGTGCAGGGCGTTGCGTTGCAACAACAATATCATAGCGATTTGACGATTTATTCAGGGGAGCTGCAACAAATCTGGCAGACACCCGAGCATAATACCATCTTGGGCACGCGAATTCAGTACGGTGATTTCGACACTCACAACCTCCAAACCGGACAAGCTGGTTTCGTTACCATATTTCCACCTCCGCCGGCTAATGCCGCAGACCAACAGTTCACTACACAGTTTAACCATATTTCCGTGTATGGCTATCATCAATGGCAAATCCTTGATCCCCTGCAATTGATTGGGGGGGTGGCCTATGACCGGTTGAGTTTTCCGGAAAATATTTGGAGCGCCCCTATTTCCGGAAACACCAAGACCGAGGACCAGGTTTCTCCAAAGGCCGGCCTCCTCTGGACGCCGATGGATGGCACCACCTTCCGTTTCGCCTATACGCGCTCATTGAGCGGCGCGAGCCTGGACCAAAGCTATCAACTGGAGCCTTCCCAGGTGGCGGGCTTCATCCAATCCTATCGGAGCATCATTCCGGAATCGGTGGTTGGACCGGTTCCCGGGGCGAATTTCGAAACGTATGGATTCTCACTGGAACAGAAGTTTTCCACAGGAACCTATCTCGGGGTTTCCGGCAACCTGTTGTATTCCGATGTTGGGCAGACAGTGGGAACTTTTTTTTATGATCCAAGTATACCTTCTCTTACTTTGTCCGGACTGCGTGAGGATCTGAATTATCGGGAGGAATCGCTCCTGTTCACGGCCAGCCAGTTGGTGGGCAAACGATGGGCGTTTACCGCGCGATATCAAGTGAGCGAGGCGGTTTTGAATGAAAACTTCGTGGCTGTGCCGAATGGTATTTTCTTTAATAATTTTCAACCCAGGCAACGTTTGGAGAGTATTCTTAATCAGGTGGATTTGCTCGTGGTTTACAATCATCCCTGCGGTTTCTTTGCCCAACCGGAAGCCCACTGGTATGGCCAAAGCAACAGTGGCTACAATCCCAGCGAGCCGGGTGATCACTTCTGGCAGCTCAATGCATTTGTCGGTTACCGTACTCCGCATCGAAAAGCCGAATTGACACTCGGCCTGCTTAACGTCACGGATCAAAATTACAATCTAAGCCCGCTTAACCTTTACAACGAACTTCCCCGCTCGCGCACCCTGGCCCTGAGTCTGCGATTAAATTTTTAAGAGAACAGGACTGAACAAAGTTCAGCCCTGTTTCTGGGGATATTCTCGTTCTCGTTTTTCAAAATGCAAACTAAGGATTAAACCCGCTCAGCAGGACCATGGGATAGGCATTCGTCGGTACATTATTGGTAAAAAAGATCACGAACTGATAAACCGGGCTGTAGGTGGGATTGTGGATTGAAACGGTGGTTTGATTGCATCCGGTATCCCCATAATACCCGACGTATTGGACTTTGGTATCAGTCCGATTTGTATCGGTAACCGTATGCACCGTGCCGGTAGGCGTCCATCCCCAACCTTGGGAAGCCGGCTTGGAATAGATGACGTATCCCGCATATTTTCCCGGGCACCCCCCCGATGAACCGTTGCTGAGTAAAGGAGTGCCGTACACAGTGATGGAGCCACCACCACCCGGCACGGCGGCTTGGACAACTTTCAAGCCGGCCGCTCCGACGCTTGATTTGGTTACGACATCGCTGGAACCAGCTGTGTAAACACAAACATTGGCAGCGCGGGTTGGCACGGACTCAGCACCATTGAATACACTGCACGAGTAAAGACCTACGTCGTTGATTCCCGCATTGGCAATGCTGAGACTGCTGCTGGTTTGCCCATCAAGAGAAAGCCCGTTGCGCAACCATTGATAGCCGTCCGCATTATTCGCCTGCACCGACAACGTGACACTCGATCCGATGGGAACGGTCTGATCTACCGGCTGGGCCGTTATCTGGGGAAATACGGATTGATCAACCGAATCGGCCAGAAGCGGGTCGGTTACAGTTTGAGCATAAGAAGCGTCGTTTAAAATAAGTAATGCTGCTATTACTACTGCTACCTTGATGATATATGGGATTTGTTTATTCATAGGTTTTGATGGTTATTTGCTGTCGTTCTCCCACCCCCGACAGCCCCTCTGGAAACTACACAGCAGTTGTTTTTCGCCGCACTCAGGCGAACTACCGGCAATACGCAACAACCGAGCCAATCTTTCAAAGATTTCAGGCCAATTGGCAAAAGGATGGACCGAATCGCCCGGAAATTTCACCCCTTTGGCTTTCCCTTTTTCCGCCCACGGCGCGAAAAATCACTGATTTTTCTCCGGTATTTTTCTAAACTCAACCTGCGGTGAAGGTCAAAGCCATCGGACAACCTGGGTTCTTAAAATCCGCACTGGGCGCGGTGCTGGCGGTGCTTTGCGGCCTCCTGTTGTGGCAGATGCCGCTGGGTGAACCCTGGGTGAACGCCAGTTACGATTATTTGTTCCGCTTCGGCACGCGCGCCGTCACCAACCGGGTGACCCTGATCCTCATGGACAACGAGGCGTTCGATCAGTTTCACCAGGTCCGCGGCCGGCCATGGGACCGGGGACTGCACACCCGGTTGTTGAACCGGCTGGCGGATGACGGGTGCGCCCTCGTGGTGTTCGACTCTTTCTTTCTGCAAGCCAACGATCCCACAACCGACGAAGCTCTGGCTGAAGCCATGCGCCGGCAACAACACATCGTGTTGGGGGCCGAGCAGGCGCAGGTTATCTATTCGACGCTGGAGGGAGTGCAGCCCACACTGCCATCCGAACCGTTTCTCGACGCTGCCGGGACCAATTGGGGCGTCGCCTGCCTCGACCCCGAACCGACCGTGCGCCGACATTGGCCGTTTCCATCCCCGGGACCACATCCCAGTCTGCCCTGGACCGCCGCGCGGCTGGCCGGGGCGGCCTTGAGCGAAAACCCACAGGAACGCTGGGTGCGGTACTACGGTCATGATGGCGCGGCAACCAGATTGAGTTACCGGTTCGCGCTGGACCGGCCCACAAATTATTTCCGGGGCCGGATTGTGTTCATCGGCACGGCGCCAAAAACGTCCGTGCCCGATACGGAAGCCGATAAATTTAACACTCCGTACACACTCTGGACGAGAGAGGCCACCGGAGGCGTGGAAATCCTGCTCACTTCTTTCTTGAACCTGATGAATGGCGACTGGTTGCGTCGGCCAGCGGCGTGGGTGGAGGTGCTGACGCTGATAACGTCCGGGTTTCTATTGGGCGGCGGACTGTGCCGGCTGCGGCTGGCGGCAGCTTGTGGGGTGGCATCGGGAGTAGCCGTGTTGGTGGCGGCCGGAGCGGTTTCCGGGAGTTATTTTACCAACTATTGGTTTCCCTGGCTGGTGATAGCCGGCGGCCAGATACCCTGTGCCCTGGCTTGGGCGCTGGCCATAAAACTTCGGCCCGCGCTCGAAAAAAGAGCGGTTTCGGTTTCCCTGTCATTTCCCCGTCCCACCGCTCCGGTCGAGGTCTTGCCGGACACGCCCAATTACGAATTGTTCAACCCGCCTTTTGGCGAGGGCGCTTATGGCAAAGTCTGGCTGGCGCGGAACACTGCCGGACAATGGCGGGCACTCAAAGTGGTTTACCTGGCAAATTTCGACCAGAATACCGACCCCTACGAACGTGAATTCAGCGGCATCAAAAAATATCAGCCCGTTTCCGACGGGCATCCCGGTTTGTTGCGGGTGGAATTCGTGAGCGAGAAACAAGCGGGCTGTTTTTATTATGTGATGGAATTGGGGGATCCGCTGGAGCCGGGATGGGAGCAGGAGCCTTCCACCTACAAACCGCGCGATCTGGTGAGTGAACGCTCCCGTTCTCATCGGCGCAGGCTGCCGGTGCGGGAATGTGTGCGGATCGGCCTGGCCCTGAGTGATGCCCTTGAGTTTCTCCATCGCCAGGGGCTCACGCACCGGGACATCAAGCCCCAGAACATCATCTTCGTCAACGGCCAGCCCAAACTGGCGGACATGGGATTGATCACCGATATCCGGCCTCCCGACCAGGAGCGGACGCTGGTGGGCACGCCCGGCTACATGCCGCCACCACCGGAACGGCCGGGCACACCACAAGCGGACATTTACGCCCTGGGCATGGTGCTTTACGTCCTCAGCACCGGCCGCAATACGGCGTATTTCCCGGAAATTGCCACGACCCTGGTGGAAGGCGGAGACCCGGTGGATTTCCTGCCGTTGAACACCGTCATTCTTAAAGCTTGCCAGCCGGATCCCACCCAACGTTATGCCTCAGCGGCGGAGATGCACCACGCCTTGCTGGAAGTTCGGAAAGTGCTGGAAAAGGATTGAGCCCCGGCCCCGGCCCGACCAATGTCGCCGGCAATAAAGAACCGGACCGGCAGTATTCCGGAAATTTCAATCCGCCAGCCGCACCGCATCCAGACAGGTCCGCACAGTTTCGGTGAGGTTCTCCAGGGAAAATGGTTTGTGCAAAAGACGGCTGTGGCTTTGAATTTTCCCCAGCCGCTCGGGACTATAACCGCTCATCAGGATCACTTTGAGGCCCGGTCGTTCCCGGCATAACCGGTCGGCCAATTCCCGGCCATTCAATCCGCCGGGCAGGATGACATCGGTCAGCAATAAATCAATTTCCAGCGCATTGGCCTTCCATACTTTCAGGGCTTCCAAACCGTTGGCCGCGTCCCAGACATGGTAACCGGAGACTTCCAAAACGTCGCGGGCAACCATCCGGACATCGGCATCGTCCTCGACCAACAGTATTTTTTCATTCCCGCCGGCCGGCTTTGCCTTCGTTTGCGGCAGGGAATGGATCACTCCTCCAGAAATCCCCGCCGGCAGAAAAATTTTGAAGATGGTCCCACTACCCAATTGACTGGACACCTCAACCCAGCCTTTGTGCTGTTTGACGATGCCATAGACGGTGGCCAGGCCGAGCCCGGTGCCTTTGCCAACTTCCTTGGTGGTGAAGAACGGCTCGAAAATCCGGGGCAAATACTCCGGGTAGATGCCCATCCCGGTATCGGCCACCGTGATGCAGGCATATTCACCGGATTGCGCTTCAGGATGGGTCTCGACATAGGCACCATCCACCGAAACGGCCTCCGTGGTAACGGCAATAAAACCGCCTTCGGGCATGGCGTCACGGGCATTGACGATCAAATTGATGAGTATTTGCTCGATCATGCCGACGTCGGCATTGACGGGGAACAGGTCCTGGGCATAGCTACATTGCAAAGTGATATGTTCGCCAATGACTCTTTTGAGCATTTTGGTAAAATTGCCGATGACGTCGTTCAGGTTAAGAGGTTTAAATTGAATGTCCTGCTTCCTGCCAAACGCGAGCAATTGGCGGGTTAAATTCCCGGCGCGCTCGGTGGCTTCGGTCACTTGTTTAAGACACTGGCGGTTCTGGTCCTTAAGCTGGCTTTCATCCATCAGCACCAATTCAACATTGCCGTGAATGACGGTGAGGAGATTGTTGAAATCATGGGCAACACCACCGGCCAATTGACCGATCGCCTCCATTTTTTTCACGTGACTCAATCGTTCCCTGAGTTTGTTTCGCTGGGTAATGTCTTCCTTTACCGCGATAAAATGGGTGATTTCCCCATTGCTCTCCCGGATCGGAGTGATCGTCATTTCCTCGTTGTACAAAGTTCCATTTTTGCGCCGGTTGATTAATTCGCCCTGCCAGACGCCGCCCGCCAAAATGGTCTTCCAGAGTTTTTCGAAAAAACCGGCATCGTGTTCGCCCGAATTGAGAAAATTAGGCGTTTTACCCAGGACTTCCTCCGGAACGTAACCCGTCATTGCGCAAAAAGCCTTGTTGGCGAAAAGAATTTTCCCTGCTTTGTCCGTCAAAATGATGCTGTTGGCAGCGCCTTCCAGGGCACTGGATTGAATATGTGCCTGCTCTTCCACCTGCTGCCATTGTTCTCGTACCTGGGAGGTCATGGGTTTTATTGCCGGACAGGCGGATTTACAGGGGCGTGACATTTCCGACTTGTCACGCCTCGCTTTTTGAAATTCTGCTTATTGCTTTTTTATTTTTTTTATAAATACCAGCTCCGTCCTTGTTCCCTTTGTCCCTATATCCCTTGAACCCCATGTCCCCAGATCCCCAGGATCGGAGCTGGTATAAAAAATCGCCACCTGTGCAGTTTCTCGATTATTTCAAATGAAACCGCTATATCGGCCGCTGCCACACTGCCGCTTTACCTCAATACGTTTGCGAATTCAGAATCTTTCAAAGAATTTTCAATAGTTGCGAAAAACAAGCAATTGGTGGCCTTGCGGCCTCCGGTTTTAGCCGGGCCGGCCCCGCCCCGGGAATAAATTCCTGAAAACCAGCGGGGTTGGATGGCAAAAAACTCCGTTGTCACCCAGAGAAGCATGGGATAGGGTAACCCACCTTCTGGGCGCTTGGCGCAGTGGCTAGCGCGTCTCGTTTACACCGAGTAGGTCGGGGGTTCGAATCCCTCAGCGCCCACCAGTCTTCGTTCGGAGCGTAGCGAAGAGCGAAGACTGCCGCGTCGAAGTAGAACGAAGACGGGCAAACGACACAAAACATTCCTCAACCGCTCCCAACTACGGCCCGGCAAGCCAGCCTTTTTGCAGCGGAGAACGAAGGCGAGCCGAGGTCGCGGGCTACTTTTCAGCCACCAACGTTCCGTCCCGGCGCAGACGCATCTTCTCTCCCCGCCATTCGACGGTGTTTCCCAGAAACGCGCCCAGCCAGACCGCCACCTGCAGCAAATCCTTCACCGGCACCAGCCACGACGGAGCCCGGCGGTCCGGCCGCGGCACAAACCGGCGCTGGAGATTTTGCGCGAGGGCGATCCGAATCAACCCACACACGGCGGCGAAAAGCGGAAGGTAAAATGTTTTTGACAGAACCGGCGATGCCATCAGGCACAGCAGCGGCCAGAGGGTGGCGTTGGACAGGATGCTGAAAAAATACGGCACCGGCCGGGAAACCCGGATGGTTCGCGCCCAGCGAAGCTGATGCTTCCAGACGTCGCTCCAGTTCATCGGCGAGTCCCAGCATTCCACCACCACCGGGCAGAGCGCGATCCGATGGCCGTTTTGCACAATGCGCCGGCCGAGCTGGTAATCGTCCGCCAGGCAATCCACCAGGGCGGTGAAACCGCCGATTTCCGCCAGCAATTTGCGCCGGGTGAGCATGACGGCACCGAGGGCGAAATCAGGCGGTCGGAGGGTGGCGGCCTGCAGCACCTGGCTCCAAAAATCGGCATTGACGGCGAGCGCCTCGGAATACATGGCGAGGGTGGCCGGATTGGCCAGCCGATAAAAACAATTCACCAGGCCGGTCCGGGGATCGCGCAGCGGGGCAACGACGTTGGCCAGAAAATCCGGCGGCACCCGCACATCGGCGTCACTGGCGAGAATCAATTCATGCTCCGCCAGCCGTTCCAGCTGGATCAGCGTGGAGACCTTGCCGTTGGCGCCCGGGGATCCGGCACCGACAACCAGTTGCGCATCCCGGCCGGGGTTTTTATCAATAAGTTCACGGACCGTCTGGCAGACCGGATCCCGGGCATCAGCGACACCAAAGAGTATTTGTGTCTGGCCGGCATAGTCCTGATTGAACCAGCTTTGGAGCGATTCAACGGTGGTGGCATCACAACCTTTGAGCGGTTTGAGCAGGCTGATGGCCGGGGCAAAGGAAAGATCGGAAATCCGGCGATGCAGGGGAAACCGCCAGGCAGCGAGCCATTGCCAGCACAGCAGCGCGAGGCTCAACAACGCCAGGCTGGCAAGGGTGGCTTCGGAAAAATTCACTGCCGCAAACAAACCGCAAATCAGGCGTTCGCGCCAGAGATTTTGTGTTCGGGATGTTCGTCAAGCACGAGCACGCCGTGCGGCGGAAGGTCGTAATTGCCGGAGAAGGTATTACCCGTGAGAAAATCGTGCATGGGCTTGTAAAACTGGATGCGCACGGGTGAATTCTGGTGGTTGATCAAAAAGTAGACGCGCGTGCCTTCCTTCTGCCGCATGCTGACTTCCACGTTTTCAGGCACCTTGAGCAGGGGTTGCAACCCGACCATCTGGCGCAGCCACGAAACCAGGTCGTGGTAAAAATGCTGGTGGCTCAGCGTGCCGAGGTAAATGGCCTTGCCCAGGCCAAAAGTGTTCATCGTGACGGCCGGCCGGCCGGCATAGAAATCCTTCGCGTAGGTCGCCAGGATCTGGCAACCCTTCGGCTCAATGACGTCGCACCACAGACGCGCAGGATGCAAATGACTGGTCGGGAATGCGCCCTTGAAGGTGAGGTGATTTTCCTCGCTCGGCGGCAGCGGGTCGAACTCCAAAACTTCCAGCCCGAACAAATCCGTCAGGTCGTTCGGATAACCGGTGTCGGGTACAATGCCATGTTCATTCACCAAGCCGGTGTTGAAGGTACCGACGAGGGTGCCGCCGTTCTGGACGTAAAGTTTTAGCCGGTCGGCCTCACCGGCGCTGAGCAGGTGCAGCGACGGTGCGAAAACAATTTTATATGGCGACAAATCCTCCGAGGGACGCGCAAAATCCACCGGGATGTTACGGTCGTGCAACGCGTTGTAAATGAGTTGAATGTGTTCGCGGAGGTTGAAATATTTGCTCGGCTGGTTTGGCTGCTGGAGCATCCAGTCGTTGTCGTGCGAATAAAGAATGCAGGCATCCGCCACAACCCTGGTGTCCTGGAGAACAGGACTAAGCAATTTGAGTTCCTCACCGATCTGGCTGATTTCCTTGAAGACGCGGTTGTTGCCGTCGAGGTGGTGTGGCAGCACCGCGCCATAAAATTTTTCGCTGCCGATGCGCGACTGCCGCCAGCGGTAATAAAGCACACCGCACGCGCCTCGCGAGATGAGCTGGTAGGTGAACAACCGGATGATGCCGGGCCGGACGAGTGAGTTCACGTCCTGCCAGTTAACCTGGCCGGCCTTTTGTTCGATCACCCAGAAACCCACCTCGCCGTCCGGAGTCCGGATTTCCGACTTTTTTAACGAGCGGAGCATGTCGATGTCGCAAGCCAGCTCGGCGGATTTGGCTTTGATGGCCGCGTTGCTTTCGACGGAAATAAAATCCACGACGTTCGCCATGTCGAAATGGTCGAACTTCCGGAGCAGCGCGCGCAAGTTGACGGTGACGGGATGGCCGGGGCAGATTTCACGCAGGACCTCGGCCTGCATCCGGGCGAAGGCGATGATGGCGTCGCTGCAAAAACGGTTCCAGTCCAGCAACAACGCCGGATTGTGCGTGGTCGGCGCACGCATGGGCATCGGCACTTCGTCGAAGGAGGAGACAATCTGCCCCCAATGGCGCAAGCCCAACTGGTCATTGAGGCGCTCGACGGTTTCATATTTCAACTTGAGCCAGTTTTGCCATTCCAGGCGCGAATCTTCATTGAACGACCACTCGGTTTGATGGGCGCCCAGGCCGCTATCAATCTGCCACGCAATCAACTGGGGATGATCACCGAGCGCCTGGGCCATGTTTTCAACCAGGCGTTTGGAGATGTTCCAATAAATGTCGTTGTTGAAGCAAACGGCATGGCGTGTGCCTTCGTGTTTGACCAGACCGTGCTCGTCGAGCGGCAGAATTTCCGGGTGCTTTTTAGCCAGCCAGAGGGGCGGGGCGGCGGTGGGGGTGCCGAGGATGACCTTGATGTTGTGCGCCGCCATGATGTCCATGACCCGGCGCAGCCAAAGGAAATCGTATTTGCCTTCTTCGGGTTCGCAGATACCCCAGGAAAATTCGCCGATGCGAACCACATTGAAGCCGGCCTTGGCCATCAATTCCGCATCGCGTTCCCAAGCACCCTCGGGGCTGTCGGCGGTGCCGGCATAAGGAAAGACCCACTGCTCAGGATAGTAGTCAACGCCAAAAAACATAACCTTAACTAACGGGCTTCAACGAAAGTTTAAGAGCAGACGACCGGGCTTGCAATCTAAAAACGAGGGCCCGGCAATGAATTCGTCAATTCGTCGACTTCTTGAACAGGCCGCCGAGGCTCTTGGGAAAACCACTCGCGTTGGAGCCCAGCGATTTTCCCAGGTCCTTGCCCACTTTCTCGGCGCTTTTGCCGACGTCGGTGGCGGAGCTGGCGACGGTCTTGATGGTGGTGGTGGTAATGGCTTCCAGCACGCGCCGCGTTAAATCCGCCGCGGTAATGCCGTCACTCCCCGTGCCCAGGTTGGTCAGATGAATATTTGGTAGCGTCAGGGTGGTGCCGTTGAAATTGACCTTGGCACCCGTGATCAAAAAGTCGTCCACTTCAAGTTTCCTGGCGGGTTTGGCGCCCGTCTTGGAGGCGGCGTTCGTAGCCGCGGGCCCGCCGCTCTTGGCGGCGGAATTGACGTTTTTCATGATGGTGCTGAGATTGTTCCCGCTGAACGGATTGCCTTCAAAGGTGATTTCCGGCGCTTCCACATGCACCGAGTGGATGACGATTTTGTCCGACAGGACCGAAAACGGATTCACCCCCACGGCGGCGGAACCGACGCTGATGGCCTGGGGCGCCTTGTAACCTTCCGGATTGCCGACCACGAGACCCTTGATTTTGGCCGAGCCGCTCAACAATAACAAATTTACCGCGTCCACCTTGATGGAAACCCCGGTGAGCTTCGGACCGACCGTCTCCATGCCCGCCTTGACAATGGGGCCCAGGAAGAAACCCACCAGGATGGCGGCAATGACCATCAAAACCACCAGCGCAATGACGACGCTAAGAAATAGTTTCTTCACAATAAATTCGTCCTGCTCCTTACGTCACCGGCCGATTGGCCGGGTTTGTGCCCGGCCCTAACTTGTCGCGAGTGATTGGACGAGGGTAACAAAGTCGCTGACCTGATACGGCTTGGCCAGGAAGCGGTCCGGCTTGGCCGGGGCATTGGCGTAAACGCTTTCATCCACGGTGCCGCTCAGCAGGATGATCTTTTGCTCCGGATGAATGCGCCGGCATTCGCGAATCAAATCCATGCCGCTCATCGTGTGCATCGCGTAATCGGTCACGACCAGGGCAGGGCGCGGCTTGGCCGCGGAGTACTCTGCCAGCGCCGTTTGCGGATCACGAAATGTCCGTACACGGAAATGCAGCGGTTCCAGAATCATCACCGCCATTTCCAGCAACATTGGTTCATCGTCCACGACAAAAATCGTGACTGACGAGTGCTTGGGTTGGGACCCGTTCTTCCCTGCCATAAATGTTGATTTAACATGGTTATCCGCCCGCTGGCAAGCGCTTTTACAAAAGTTATCCACCGTCTCACCTGGAAAATCCGGCCAAACGCGGCCAAAATCGCCCGAAATTTCCCATTGCGCCCGGCAAATTCCGGCGTAATCTTCTTCTCGGCAGTGAAGTCACTGCCACAAAACAGGGATCTGCGGTTATGAGAATAAAATCAGCACCCGCCGAAAAGAAAACAAAGACCCGGGCGGTACGCCCGCGCCAGACCGCCAAACCGGCACCCAAGGAAACCACTTCCGAAATTGAAACGTCGGTGAAGGCCAAACGCCCCGCCAAACCCAAGACCGCCGTCGCCCGCCGCCGGAAGATTGAAGTCCCGCCGCTCCTGCTCGAAGGTGACCAGTCCGCGCCCTCACCCGCCAGCGGTCCCGGCCGGAAATTCGCGCTCGGTCCCGTGCCGCCATCACAACATTTCGCGACGGCGGAAACCGAACTGCCCGAAGCCTATGGCACCCAACGGCTGTTTTTGACCGCACGCGATCCGCACTGGCTTTATGCGCATTGGGACCTGACCCGCGAGCAGCAGTCGAAGCTCAATTCCAAATCCTCCGACGGCCATCTCATCCTGCGGATATACGCCGGCCGGATCGAAGGTCATCCAGTTTGCGAAATCCACGTTCACCCCGAATCGCGCCACTGGTTTGCCCATGTCGAACGCTCCGGCGATTCCTATGCCGCCGAACTCGGCTACTATTCGCCGCTCGGGCGCTGGACGCTGATTGCCGTTTCCAGCGCGACCGTCACACCGCCCGACGCTGCCGCCACGGAAGGCGATGTCGAATTCGCCACGATTCCCTTTGAATTCCCTTTTGCCAAGCTGATTGAAATCATCAAATCCGCAGTGCGGGAAAGCCTGCCGCTGGCGCAGGCGCTCGAAGAACTCCGCCGCCAGGGCCATCCGGGATTGCCGCGCGCCAATGGCACGCCCGTGTCGACCTGGACGTCGCAGCAGGAGCAGGCGTTGGCCGAGGTCGTCAACATTGACGACGTCCGCCGCGTCTGGATGGGTTCGCTCGAAATCACCGAACTCATCCGCCGCCGGCTCGCTCAGGAAATCTCGTCCCTCGGCATTTCCAGCCTTTCCAGCCCCTTCGGCGGCGGCCGCGAACAATCCAAAGGATTCTGGTTCAACGTCAATGCCGAATTGATCGTTTACGGCGCCACCGAGCCGACCGCCAAGGTCACGCTCGGCGGACATGAAATTAAACTGCGCGCCGACGGCTCGTTCAGCTACCGCTTCGCGTTGCCGGACGGGAAATATGACCTGCCTGCCGTCGCCGTTTCCGCCGACGGCACGGACGCGCGGGCGGCCGAGTTGAAATTCAGCCGCGAGACCGAATATCTCGGCGACGTCGGCATGCATCCACAGGACCCCGCGCTCAAACCGCCGTTGCCGGAAAATGTTTGAATCCATGGACGCGCCCGAACGCGGAGCCTTGATGTTTGTTCGCTTCACCGCCGCCGGGCTGGTTGGCCTGAGCGTGTTGGAACTGATTTTGTACGTGGGCGAATGTTTTGTACATCACCAGAAGGTCCAGGTTCTGCATGGTGTCCTGCTCCTCATACCTTTCCTGTTGGGGGTCGTTGTTTTCGCCCGGGCCCGGGCCGTGGCGGAATGGATTTCCAACAAATTTGACTGATGAGCGAATTGCATTGGCCCCTGGGGTATCTGTCGCTCATCCTCCACGCGCACCTGCCGTTTGTGCGCCACCCGGAACATGAAAAATTCCTGGAGGAAAGCTGGCTCTTCGAAGCCGTCACCGAAACGTACGTCCCCTTGCTGCAAATCCTGGACGGCTGGCGGCGCGACGGCATGGATGCGCCGCTGACCCTCTCGCTCTCGCCGCCCTTGTGCGCCATGCTGCTGGACCCGCTCCTGCGCGACCGTTACACGCGGCATCTGGACGGCCTCATCGAACTGGCCGAAAAGGAAATTCACCGCACCCACTGGGACCGCGCCTTCCGCGAACTCGCGTGGATGTACCATCACCGGTTCAGTTTGATCCGGGAAACCTGGCGCGCCTGTGGCGGCAATTTGGTCCACGCCTTCAAACAATTCCAGGACGAAGGCCGGATTGAAATCATCACCACCGCCGCCACCCATGCCTTGTTGCCGTTGCTGGCGGGCCACCCGCCGTCCCTCCGCGCCCAGGTTCTTATCGCGCGCGACCATTATCGCGCCTGCTTCGGACGCGATCCGCGGGGCATCTGGTTGCCGGAATGCGCCTACGTGGACGGCATCGAACGTTTTTTGCAGGAAGCCAACATCCGCTGGTTTGTGCTCGATTCGCACGGCATATTGCAGGCCAAACCGCGTCCGCGTTTTGGCACCTTTGCGCCGGTTTTCACACCCAACGGCATCGCCGCTTTCGGCCGCGACTTCGATTCCTCGCGGCAGGTCTGGAGCCAGCACGAGGGGTATCCGGGTGATACGCGTTACCGCGATTTTTATCGCGACGTCGGTTTCGACCTTGATTTCGACTATGTCAAACCGCATCTGCCCTCGCCGGAAAATCGCGGGTTCACTGGTATCAAGTATTACCGCATCACCGGCGGCACCGGCGACAAACAGATCTACGAGCACGCCGCCGCGTTGCAGACCGCCGCGGGCCACGCCGGACATTTTCTGGACGAACGCATCAATCAAATCCGGCGGCTCACCGGTCTATTGGACCGTCCGCCGCTGGTGGTCGCACCGTACGACGCGGAACTGTTCGGCCATTGGTGGTATGAGGGACCGGAGTTTCTGGACTATTTCGGGCGCAAACTGTTTTACGACCAGAAAACCGTCGCGCTCATCACCCCCGGCGAATACCTGCATCGGCATCCGACCAATCAGATTGTCCAGCCCTGCGCCTCGAGCTGGGGCGAGGAAGGGTACTGGCGCGTATGGCTGAACGAGAAGAACGAATGGATCTACCCGCACCTGCAAATCGCCCAGGAGCGGATGACCGGGCTCGCGCAAAAATTTCCGAAGGCGGCCGGCCTGAAGGCGCGCGCCTTGCGCCAGGCCGCGCGCGAATTGCTGCTCGCCCAGGCCAGCGACTGGCCGTTCATTTTGCGTGCCGGCACCAGCCCCGATTATGCCCGCCGCCGGGTTAAGGACCACCTGCTCCGCTTCATCGCCCTGCACGACCAGCTCACCGCCACGAGCCCGGACGAAAAGTGGCTGCGCGAAATTGAATCCCGTGACAACCTGTTCCCCGACGTCGATTGGACGTACTGGAAGTGACGGGGCGAAAAGGGGCTTTGCCGGCAAACAAGGTTGCCGGTGACACTGTCAACGGAATCGTCTCCGAGTGTCCAAAATAAGGGAGTGACGACACACTTTCAGGGAGTCATTTCTTTCCGATCTTAAGGGATTTGCCCTTGTTTTTTGGGGTTTCCGGGGTGGTAAAAAAGTTGAAACTCAAATCAGGACATCACCCGCGAAAACAGGGGGCTAAGGCATGGCAACTGCTCATATTTTTCAGGCCAGAACAGCACGTTATCAGGATCTGAAACTTGAACGACAAAAATGCCGGTTTGGCAACATTGAACAACGAAATGAAAATTCGCGCTTTACTCGTGGATGACCAGCAAACCGGGCTGGCCGTGTTGCGGGACATGCTCCATCATTCTGAACCGGATATTGAGATCGTCGGCATGGCTGCCAGTGGCCGCGAGGCCGTCGAATCCATCAATCAGCTGGCGCCCGACCTGGTGTTTCTCGACGTGCAAATGCCCGAATTGGACGGCTTCGAAGTGCTTGCCCAGATCAAGCTTCCCCGAATGCCCATCATCATCTTCGTGACCGGGCGTGATGATTTTGCCTTGAAGGCTTTTGAAGCGCACGCCCTGGATTATTTGGTCAAACCCTGCCAGCTGGCCCGCCTGCGAACAGCGGTGCAACGGGCCCGCCAACAAATGCAGAGCCATCAGAACGGTGACATCCAGCAGAAGTTGGACGGGTTGTTGCACGATCTGAAAGCCGGCTCCAAATATCCGGAGCGGTTGGCCGTCAAATCCGACGGGCGGATTCTGTTCCTGCGCCTGACGGACATCGACCTGGCGGAGGCGGCGGACAACTATGTGAAGCTCTACGTCGGCAAGGAAACGCACATGTTTCGTGAAACCATGACCGCCTTGGAGGAAAAGCTTCCTCCTGACCGGTTCGTGCGCATCAGCCGGTCGACCATCGTGAACATCGAATCGGTCAAGGAATTGCATCCCATGTTTCACGGCGAATACATGGTCTCGCTCCGCAACGGCACCCGCGTGACCCTCACCCGGGGGTATCGGGAACAACTGCGGCAACTGGGCGTGATGCCCTAGGCCGTGATCTCCTGACTTGGGCCGTCCGGCCTTGACTTTCCCTCAGTTTGCCCAGGAATTCTGCCCCTCCGGGGGTGCAATTCACCCCTCAAACCCCGCAATACGTCCCTAATTCATTACGTTTCGGCCCGTTTCTGTTAAATAACATACACACATGGAAGAATCAGTTGGCGAGATAACCCGGCGCGAAATTGGGGGGGTCAAAAAGGAAAAGATTATGAAAGAATCAAGGATGTTGTCTTTAGTCGGTGCATTGTTGGCGGCCGGCAGCCTGGCCATGTCCGTCCGGGCCCAAAGCACCAACGTGGTCTACGCCGCCGAGTACAACCAGTCCACCAACCGTTTTGGCACCATTGATTTGTTGAGCGGCAACTTCACTAAAATTTCCTCCTTTGGCAACGCAACTATCAACGACGTCGCCTACTGCCCCACCAACGGGACCCTGTACGCCATCTCCAATACCACGGCCCTGATAAAGTTCGATAAAACCAACGGCGCCATCACCCGGATCGGCAACGTGACAAGTGGCATCGAATCACTGGCCTTCCGGCCCAGTGATGGAGCGCTGTTTGGTGCCACCTCGAGCAAGCTGTACACTATCAATCCCGTCACCGGCAACTCCACTTTGGTCGGAAATTATGGCACCCCGCTTAACCTGGGCACCTCCGGGCAGAACATCCGCTTCGCGAACGATGGCAATCTCTACGTCAGTAATACAAGCACGAATACCGATATTTACCGGATCAATACCGCGAGTGGCGCTGCGACGCGGATGGGACAAGCCGTCGGCTATCCCTACCTGATTCTCATGAACTCCAGTTCGAACATGTACGGGGTCTACATTAATCTGGGGTCTTCCACCAACCCGGTTCCCAAGCTGGTGACTTTCGACCTCAGTAGCTTCGTCAACGGCGGCACCAACGCCAATGGCAGTACCCATCAAATCACCGTCAATTTGGTCGGCGCCGGCACCAATTTTCCCGCCAATTTCAACTTCTCGGGCAATGTTCCCCGGGCAGTCACCAATCTCACCGTGCCGGTAAGTGCAACCGGGCCGTCGAACCTCACGGTCTCTGCAGGCAATACTGCGGTGTTCAGCACCGTTGCCTCCGGCACACCCCCTTATGGTTATGTCTGGTTGAAGAACGGTTCGACCATCAGCGGCCAGACCAGCAGCAATCTGACTTTGGCCAATGTGACCACCAGCGACGCGGCGACCTATAGCGTCATCGTGAGCGGGGCCATGGGAACGGTGACCAACAGCGCGACTTTGACCGTGACCAAAGCCAGTGCCACCGTAACCTTGGGCAGCTTGAGCCAAACGTACGACGGTTCGGCCAAAGCGGCTTCGGCCACCACCACTCCGAGCGGATTGGCAGTGACCTTTACCTACAACGGTTCGGCTACGGTTCCCACCGGCGCCGGCAGCTACACGGTGGTTGGTACGATCAATGACGCCAATTATCAAGGCAGCGCCACCAATACGCTGGTCATCAGCAAGGCCACAGCCACGGTCACTCTCGGCAGCCTCAGTCAGACTTACAATGGTTCAGCCAAGCCGGCCACAGCGACGACGACCCCCGGCGGGTTGGCAGTGACCTTCACCTACAACGGTTCGGCTACGGTTCCCACCGGCGCCGGCAGCTACACGGTGGTTGGTACGATCAATGACGCCAATTATCAAGGCAGCGCCACCAATACGCTGGTCATCAGCAAGGCCACAGCCACGGTCACTCTCGGCAGCCTCAGTCAGACTTACAATGGTTCAGCCAAGCCGGCCACAGCGACGACGACCCCCGGCGGGTTGGCAGTGACCTTCACCTACAACGGTTCGGCTACGGTTCCCAC
>CAYPSF010000053.1:0-25900 GCA_964413165.1 uncultured Bifidobacteriaceae bacterium | reverse complement strand
CCTCGCCTCCACGGAAGTGGAGAGAGCCCTCTCCCTGACCCTCTCCCCGCGCTGGGCGGCGGGGCGAGGGAAGGACATTCTTCGATTGCCGGCGACCTTTTCTACAAAGCAGGTTGGCCACAAGTGAAACCGGGCGACCAATCATCCGATCACTCTGACGAAATCAGATATCCGCTGGCCGTTGTAGAAATTGATCCACTGGCCCGTTGAATCAGTATAGGCCAGACAACTGTAACCTTTGCACTGGACCCAGACCAGAACCAAGCCGGTTTGAACCAGTCCGCTGGTTTGGTCGTTTTTCGTGCGGGATTGTTGATTGGTTTTCAAGCGAATAACCGGAAGTTAACACACTTGCTTCGTCCATGCCAACGGCAACAATTTTCGGTAGTGGTACGTTGGGCCTGGTAGGGAAGCCGCTGAACGCAGCGCGCTGTCCCGAGCCGGCGCGATTACGCAGCAAGCGGATGGGGACCTTGAGGGTGTTCGGCGATGTAATCGAAACCGGAAGCTTTTCCCGGGCAGCCCAAATGAACGGGCGCACCACATCCAATGTCGGCCAAAATCCGCGCGCGGGCTTGGGCAGCCTATTTTTCAGCCGGTACTTCCCTGACTTCCTCTTCTAGGTAGCGTTCGATGTGGCGATCCAGATCAGACGCGCTGCCGGCGCAGCTGGCAGCCTGAACGCGCTCCACCATTTCTGCGGCCCAATCTTCTTCCTCAACCTGTTCCTTGATGAACCAATGCATGAGCACCTGGGCGGGATAATCTTTGGCTGACACCGCCGCCTCGTAAACGGCGTTGACCCCCAGTGTATTGGAGTGTTCCTGCGCCTGCGCCTGCTGGGCGACTTCGAGCAATGTCTTGTATTCCTGTTTCGGAGCGGGCACCGCAGCCACTTCCGCTGTCACGCCGCGGTCGGTCAGGTGTTTGAGTATCCGCTCGGCGTGCACACGCTCCTCGCCTGCCTGCTTGACAAAATATTTGCCAAAACCTTTGAGGTTTCGGACGTCGCACCACACAGATAAGGCCAGATAGGCGTGCGCGGCGGCGAGTTCCTGGTTGAATTGTCGGTTAAGTTCTTCACACACCTTTTGCGGAATCTTGGTTTTCGGCATAACAGTTTTCAGTTTAAGCCTTGACGCCTTAAGCGCAACGCAAAGTTATGGCTTTCAAAAAAGGGCTTTTACATCCGCCGTCTCCGCACCGGGTATTGCCGGACCCTACATTTTTCCCCTGCCCGGTTGTGAATGGGCGACACCAAATTGACCGGTTTAACAGGAGGGAATGGAGGGTGAAAGAGGCAGCCAGCAGCGTTTCCGACCGGGTTTTCTCTCCCTTACCCTCGTTTGCTTCCTTGGCCCGCCGTAGCCGATGGGCGAACGGGGCTGTTCAAGATCAGTAATCCCGTTCGTGTATTCCGCGTGTTTCGCGGTTTGGAATCCGTCCCGCATTGCGATTCACGCATGGTGGCAACGCCGCCACTCGGCTTTACGCCGTGTCCATCCATCCTCTGCAGTACTTTACTACTATGGAGGCCGGATCCGTGGTTAAAATCCTTCCTGCCTTGACGCACCTCTCTCCCGCTCATAGGCTGCATCTCCAGAGTCAGATTTTCTGATGGGGGCTCAATGCATTACCGGTTAATACCTACATAGCTTGAATTAATTCGGTGTAATCAATAGTTAGGCTTCAGCGTATGCCCATCGCTTCCACCGGAGTGGTACTGACGGTCACGCCGCGGGACGACATTCAGATCGTTCGCGGCAAGGGCGACCACGAGTTTGTAGCTGACAGGTCTCCATCCAAGATGAGAGTTGCCGAAGTGTTTCAGGAGGACGGTTCCCTCATTGGAGTTGCTGGACCTGTGATTGATGGGCATTCTCGTTACCGCGGTATGATTGCGACGCTGATGACACGGATAGATGGTTCCCGCTGGGAGACCGATATGCATTCAGGCGCCAATTTCAAAGTTGGCCGAACTATTGCGCATCGCGTTCCAGGATTTCCTCACTATCACCCGGAAGGGACAGCAGTTGACGACTATCCTTTTATTATCAGATATGGAGGTGTCGATGCCGAAGTTTAGTTTCAAATTTGAAGTGCGACAAATTGGTTAATAGTAGGCTTCGTTGGGAGTTTTGAAGCCCAACCGAAGTCCAGGGCGCTTGACCGAACTGTCGGACTGAAAACATATGCGGACAGGATGAACAAAATTTTCAGGATGGACTTCAGCCTTTAGCAATGGCAGAGACGCGGCGCTGCGGCGTCCGGTCGGCTCAGCGCGCCGACCCCGCCATCAAGCCGGAACGGGAAACCGTTCCGGCCATTTTTTTGAAGGGCCATCGATATTTGCCGTCAAGTTTCCGCCATTTTTGCCGATAGAAATCTGATCGAAATTCGACTCGATCACACAATGATGCAAACCAGTCCATCGGCTGTGGCGGGAGGGTTTTTTCACGCTGTTTGGCTGGGACTGGCAATTCTGTCGTTCTCAGCGTCTTTTTCTTTGGCAGGGGCAGAGGAAAACTCCATAACCAACGAAATGGCCTATCTGGGCCCCCAGCCCGGCCAACGCACCTTGACGCCAACCCCGCCTTCCGCGCCTGCCACCGCAACCACCAACGCCGAATGGTTCGGCGGAGCACCCTGGTGGCAGTGGTCGCGACTGACCGGCGATTGGGGATCGGTGCGCCCGGCACTGGAAACGAACGGCCTGACCATTGCCGGCCGTTTCACGACCGACACTTCGGTGGGATTGAGCGACGATAGTGGCCAGCGCGGCATCCAGCGCGGTCTGCTGGACGTGAATTTGACTTTTGATCCGGAACCTTTGCTGGGCATCCCCGGCGGCACTTTTTTTGCACAATATTACTACCGGTATGGTCCCCACGGCTCGGATGACATCGGCGACCTGCAAGGTTATGACAACATTGACGCCGGTCAACTCAGCCAGGTCGAGGAACTCTGGTACCAACAAAAATTGATTCACGACCATCTCCGGCTGAAAGCCGGCCAGGTGGACGCCAATGCCGAGTTTGATTATTTGTCCGCTGCCGCCGGGTTTATCAACTCCAGCGCCGGATTCAGCCCGACGCTCCTGAATTTTCCAACCTATCCCAACCCAGCCTTGAGCGCGAACCTGTTCGTCTATCCCACGGAATGGTTTTACTTCGGTGCCGGCATTTACACGGATAACTTGCGCGACCTTTCCACCTATGGCTTTCATCATCCCTACCTGATCGGAGAGGCAGGTCTCACGCACTCCGGAACCGGCCGGTTCGGACCGGGCCGGGTGGGGCTGGGTTTCTGGCACGACACGGCGGCGGTGGGCCGGTTCGATGGCGGTTCACAGGACGGAACGTCCGGCTATTACCTGGCGGCCGAACAGCAGGTCTGGAAGCGACAACCGGGTTCTGCGGATGACGAACGAGGGGTCAGCGTATTTGCCCAATATGGTTCCGCAGATCCCGAAGTCAGCCCTGTCACTCAGCACGTCGGCGTGGGCGTCAGTGCCACTGGTCCATGGTTGGAACGGGACAAAGACGGAATGGGGCTGTATTGGAGCTGGGCGGAACTCAGCCGCGCCAGCGGATCGGACTTCACTCACAATGAAAGTTCACTGGAGGGATACTACCAATGCCAGATTACACCCTTCGTCGCCCTCAAACCCGACCTGCAGTGGATCCGCCATCCCGGCGGCCAATCTTCCCCGGAAGCAGCCTGGGTCGCAACTTTGCGGGTCATCATTGATTTTTAACGCCTGAAAAGGAACTTCCATGAAGGATAAATTGGACCTGTATATCGACAGCGTGCGGCATTTGCCGCCGGCACCCAAGGTGATGGTTGAATTGATTGCGTTGTTCAAGCAGCCCGACCGCGACGTTGACCAGGTGGTTCGCCTGATGAGCCACGATCCGTCATTGACGGCCGAAATCCTGAGACGCTGCAACAGCAGTTTTTTTGGCGGAGAAGAGCCGGCCACGGACTTGTTTGAAGCGGTGTTGAGACTCGGTTTTTACGAGCTCTATCGCATTGTCGTGGCCATGTCGAGCATGCAGGCGATGTCGCTTCCGGGAATCAACAAAGTTCTCCCGGTGGAAGCCCTGTGGCAACATTCGGCGGCTGCCGCGGTCATTGCAGGAATGGTGGCCAGCCGGATGCATGAATCCGAAGGCGTGGCTTTTACGGCCGGGCTGCTGCACGACGTGGGCAAAATTATCTTAGCTTCCCAGGAAGGGGAAAAATACGGCCGGCTGATGCTCAACGTGAGCGCATCCGGATCTTCATTGGCTGAAGCGGAGAAAGAGGCTTTTGGCTTCGATCATGGCGAGATCGGTGCCCGTTTGCTGACCCGCTGGGGTTTGCCGTCAGACATCGTCCTGCCCGTCGGCCACCACCATCATCTGGCGGGCGCGGAACCGTGTGAACGGCTGGCGGCAACCGTGAATCTGGCCGATGCGATGGCACATTGCCTGGGTGAAAATCCTTCAACGGCGCCCGTAATGCCGCCGGACTGCACGGCGGCGATGACCATACTCCAACTCGTCCCGGAAGACATGCCGCTGCTCCTGCAACAGGCCCAGGAAGGCATCCAACAAACCAAAGGGCTGATGCCAGCTTAACGACCGGCGCCCGCGCCGGTTCCGGGAGCGTCAACCGGTGATTTACTGCTAAAGTCATGGCCAATCTGGCCGATTGGTTAGTGGATAAATTGACGTCGACCACGCCAAACACCGACCAGACGGAGCCAGCACGGACCGCTTCAATCGCTCCGTGGCGGCCCCGATGCCTGGTCTATGCCCTGGCCGTGTTGTCAACCCTGGCCGTCCTGCTGCTCAGCCTGAAGCTCCCATCGATGACCGGCGGCGCACCCGTTCTGATGGTCTTCCTCGTCCCCGTCATCCTGAGCGCTTATGTCGGCGGGTTAGGGCCGGGGCTGACGGCAACCTGCCTGGCGGCCCTCCTGGCAAATTATTTCATCCTGCCTCCGATTCATTCGCTTCACATCGCCCAGGCGACGGACGGCTTGCGCTGGGGGCTTTTGATCGTGATGGGGCTGTTGGTCAGCTCGATCAGCGAGGCGCTGCATCGCTCCCGCTGGCGGGCCGAGGAAAGCCAGAGACGCTACGCCGTGACCCTGGGCAGCATTGGCGACGCGGTGATCACCACCGATAAACAGGGGCGGATCACCTTGTTGAACGCAGAAGCCGAACGGCTGACGGGTTGGACCAGCCGCGAAGCCGAAGGACAGTCATTGACCGCCGTGTTTCGAATCATCAACGAGGACACGCGCCAACCGGCGGAGGATCCGGCAGAGAAAGTTCTCCACACCGGGACCGTTGCGGGTCTGGCCAATCATACGCTGCTGGTGGCGCGGAACGGTACGGAAACTCCCATTGACGACAGCAGTGCGCCGATCAAACAGTCTGATGGTGAAATCATCGGTGTGGTGTTGGTTTTCCACGATTGCACGGTAAAAAAAAGGGCTGAAGCCGCCTGGCAGGGACGGCTCAAATTACAGGAACAACTGGCCAGGATTACCGCCACCGCACCGGGCACCGTCTGTTCCTTTCGCCAGCGGCCGGACGGGTCGGCCTCTTTTCCCTACGCCAGCCCGGCCATCGAGGAAATATACGGCGGAAGTCCGGAAGCGGCAGCCAATGACGCATCGGCAATCTTTTGCCTGATTCATCCTGAAGATATCGTATTCTTCAACCAGGCCATCGCCGAATCCGCCCGCACCTTGAATCCCTGGCGGGTTGAATTCCGGGTCCGGCATCCCCGGAAAGGCGAATTGTGGGTGGAAGGCCATGCCGTACCGGAACGGGAAGCGGACGGCGGCACCCTGTGGCATGGGTTCCTACATGACATCACGGAGCGCAAACAGGCCGAAAGAACCTTGCGGGAGAGCGATGATCTGTATCGCAGCCTGGTCAGCGCTTCGCCCGACGCGGTGACAGTGACCAATGTTGAGGGCCGGATTGAATTTGTCTCAACCCGGGCGCTGGAAATTTTTGGCCAGCCCGCAAAAGACGAAGTGATCGGGCGCAGCCTGTTCGACTGGGTCGCCCCCGAAGAACATGAAAAAGTCCGGGCCAGTCTCCGGGATCTTTTCGAGACGAAACGCCTCCAGGGCAGCGAATTCATGCTGCTCAAAAAGGATGGCACCCGGTTCCATGGCGAAATCAACGCCGCCTTGCTGCGTTCGGCCGACGGCCGCCCCAAAGGAGTGATCTTTATCACCCGGGACATTACCGAACGCAAACGTGCCGAGGAGATGCAAAAGCGGCTGGCCACCGCCGTGGAACAGGCCGCCGAAGACATCATGATCACGGATGCCACCGGCAAAATCCTGTACGTGAATCCGGCCTTTGAACGGATCACGGGTTACTCGCGGGAAAAAGTGATCGGCTGCAATCCGCGTCTTCTCAAGAGCGACAAGCACGACCCGGCCTTCTATCGAAAGATGTGGGACACGCTCAGCCGGGGCGAAGTCTGGTCTGGCCGGATTATCAATAAAAGGAAGGACGGCACCCTCTTTGAGGAAGAAGCCACAATTTCACCCATCCGGGACGCCGCCGGCAAAATCATCAACTACGTCGGTGTCCGACGCGATGTAACCCGGGAGGTTGCCCTCGAAACACAGCTCCGCCAGTCACAAAAAATGGAAGCCATCGGGCAACTGGCCGGAGGCATCGCCCATGATTTCAACAACCTCCTGACGGCCATTCGCGGCAATGCCTCGATGGTGTTGCTGAGCAACCAGTCGCAATCCGAAGAGATTTCCGATTGCTCGCAGCAGATCGTCGAAGCCGCCGAGCGGGCGGCCAATCTGACCCGCCAGTTGTTGATGTTCAGCCGGAAGCAGGTTCTCCAGCCCATCCGCCTCGATTTGAACGAAGTGGTGGCGCAAATGACCAAACTGCTCCAGCGCATCCTGGGCGAGGACATTTCCCTGGCGTCAAACTATGCGGCCGGCTTGCCGGCCATCCAGGCGGACACCGGCATGATTGAACAGATCCTGCTCAACCTGGCTGTAAATTCCCGCGACGCCATGCCCCAGGGTGGACGGCTGGTCATCACGACGGGAACGGGAACTGAAACGGCAGATCCGGCAACTGCCGGACAGAATCCCGGCGGCGGAGCCGGGTTGTATGTTCTGCTTACAGTGACTGACACCGGTTGCGGCATCGCCCCGGAAAA
This sequence comes from uncultured Bifidobacteriaceae bacterium, assembly GCA_964413165.1. Taxonomy (GTDB): domain Bacteria; phylum Verrucomicrobiota; class Verrucomicrobiia; order Limisphaerales; family UBA11358; genus UBA11358. Next base: position 18,697 of record CAYPSF010000053.1, on the reverse strand, counting down.
CCTGCCGCACATCTTTGAGCCATTCTTTACCACCAAGGAAGTGGGCAAGGGCACCGGTCTCGGACTGGCCACCGTCCATGGCATCGTCCAGCAACATAATGGCTGGATTACCGTGACCAGCGAAATCAACCGGGGCACAACGTTTCACATTTATTTCCCTGCTATGACCGGGGTGAAGACGGAAATTCAAGCAAGCCCGACAGCTGTCAGCCTGCCGCGCGGCACGGAAACCATCCTGGTGGTGGAAGACGAACTCATCGTGCGTCTTACGGTCAGCAACATGCTCCAGCGCTTTGGTTATACCGTCCTGCCCGCCGAATCCGGCGTGGAAGCACTCAAGGTCTGGCAGAAACACAAGGATCGGATTCAACTGCTGTTAACGGATATTGTCATGCCCGATGGCATGACGGGCTACGAACTGGCTCGTCAATTACATGCCGACCGACCACGGCTGAAAATCATCTATACGAGCGGCTACAGCGGCAATCTGGCCGATAAACGCCTGACAATGGAAGAGGGCGTCAATTTCCTCCAGAAACCTTATGCGCCGCAAAAATTGGCCGAGGCCCTGCGGAAAAATTTGGACCCGAAGTGAGGCCAAACCGCGATTGTCTTCATCGCAGCCTGGCCACCGGCGCTTTGCCATGGCAACCCCGCCCACCAGAAGCTTAAATCCGATGGGAAAAACCGCCAATTTGCGTATTGATAAACCATTGTCGGATGATAACTTAGTTACATTAGCCTGCTGACTTAGCTAGTCAAACGAGCAAAATCGCTGAACGGGTGACGTTGCAAAGCGTATCGGGGATTATGGCCAATGCGCTTTGGGTGTTTGGGTGAAAGGTATTCAGATGCGCGATAAATTTGCCGGTATAGCCCTGCGCACGAGCCTGCTTTACATCGTGCTGGCATCGTTGTGGATATTATTTTCCGACAAGTTGTTGGTTGTTTTGGTATCCGATCCCCAGACGTATGCCATATTTTCCATTGGCAAAGGTTTAGGCTTTGTGGTGGTCACCGGCTGGCTGCTGTATTTGGCCATGCGACAGCAGCTCAGACTCCAGGAACGGGAAATCACCGGCCGCAAAGGCGCCGAAGGCTCCTTGCAGAAGACCAACCGCGCACTCCGGATGATCTCCAGCTGCAACCAGATCCTCTTCCATGCCACGGATGAAGTTGGACTGCTGAAGAACATCTGCCGGCTGGTGGTTGAGGAAGGCGGCTATGCGGCGGCGTGGGCGGGGTATGCCGAAAAAAACGAAGCCAAGTCCGTATGCACCATGGCCCAAACAGGACTGGAAACGGGTTTTCTCGAGAAACTTCAGCTCACCTGGGCCGACGGGCCCCGGGGCCGCGGACCGGTTGGTGCCGCCATTCGCACCGGGCAGGTGAGCATTGTCCATAACCTGGGTGAGGCTTCCGAATCCGGCCCCTGGCAGGAAGAAGCGCAACGTCGGGCGTACAAATCCGCCATCGGCCTCCCGCTGACTGTCGGCGGCAAGACATTCGGCGCCGTGGGTATTTTTTCAACCGGCCCGGACGCATTTGATAAAACCGAGGCCGACCTCCTGGCGGAACTGGCCGAAGACCTGGCCTTCGGCATCGCGGCGTTGCGCTCCCAGGCCGAACACCGGCAAACCGAGCTGGCTTTGCGCGAGAGCGAACAACGATTGCGGTTGGCCCAGGCGGCCGCCAAGATCGGCATTTTCGATGTGGACCTGGTCTGCGACCATGCCACCTGGACCGAAGAGGAAGAGGCCATCTTCGGTTTTGCGCCCGGCACTTACGACCATACCTCCAGCACCTTCTGGCAACTGCTTCATCCGGAAGACCGGGAACGCATCCGCATGCTGGCGGACCAGGCTATGGCTGATCAGAATGAGTTTCATGCCGAGTACCGGTTCCATCGGCACGGGGATAATGCATTGCGGTGGGCCCTGGTGCGGGGCAAGGCGGTTTATGACAAAAACAAACAGCCGATCCGCATGCTCGGCGTTAACATTGATATCACCGAACACAAGAATGCGGAACTGGCCCTCCGCATGTCCGAGGCACTCTATCATTCGCTCGTGGAGCAGATGCCGGTCGGGGTTTTTCGCAAGGATGCCGAGGGCCGCTATGTCTTCGCCAATTCCCACTTTTTCCGGATCACCAATAACCAGCCGGACAAGGTGCTGGGGAAATTACCCGACGAAGCCAGGCAAACCGGCGCGACCCTGGTGGCAGACGCCATCCAACACCATCGGCTGATAATGCAAACCGGCAAGACCATCGAAGTGGATGAGATCCAGCGTGGCGCCGATGGTGAAAGCCGTAAAATTCACGCCATCAAAACACCGGTTTTCGACCTGAATGGCAAGATCAGCGGCACTCAGGGGATCCTGTTCGACATCACCCAGCTCAAGCAGGCCGAGGAAGCGTATATGCGATTGGCGACGGCCGTGGAGCAGGCCGTCGAAGATATCATTATCACCGATGCCGCCGGCAAAATCCTTTATGTGAATCCGGCCTTTGAAAAAGTCTCCGGTTACACGCAGTCGGAGGTGATCGGTCGAAACCCACGCCTGCTCAAAAGCGGCAAACACGATGCCGCCTTCTATAAGGGGATGTGGGAGGTGCTCGCGCGCGGCGAAGTCTGGTCAGGCCATTTCATCAACAAAAAGAAAGACGGCACCCTGTTTGAGGAAGAAGCCACGATTTCACCCATCCGGGACAATACCGGTAACATCAATAACTACGTCGGCGTCCGGCGCGATGTGACCCGGGAAGTGGCCCTCGAAGCCCAACTTCGCCAGGCGCAAAAAATGGAGGCCATCGGGCAGCTGGCCGGGGGAGTCGCCCACGATTTCAACAATTTACTGACCGCCATTCATGGCAATGCCGCACAGCTGCTCGAAGACGAGTTGGCACCCGGAGAGAGACTGGAATTTTCCCAGCAAATCCTGGAGGCCGCCGAGCGCGCCGCCACCCTGACCCGCCAATTGCTCATGTTCAGCCGGAAACAAGACATGCAACCGGCCAATCTGGACTTGAACGAAGTGGTGGCACAAACAACCAAGATGCTCCAACGCATTCTCGGCGAGGACATTTCCCTGGCAGCGGAATATATCCCCGATCTGCCGCTCATCCGGGCCGATGTGGGCATGATGGAACAAATTCTTCTCAATCTGGCGGTCAATTCCCGCGACGCCATGCCTGAGGGCGGGAAACTCGTGATTGCCACCGGGACCGAGATCCTGGATGAAAAACAAGTTGCCCGGATTCCCGGCGCCACGCCCGGCCAATATGTCCACCTCACCATCACGGACACCGGCTGTGGCATCCCGGCCGAACTTTTGCCGCGCATCTTTGAACCGTTCTTCACCACCAAGGAAGTGGGCAAGGGCACCGGCCTTGGCCTCGCTACGGTCTACGGCATTGTCCAGCAACACCGCGGCCGGATTACCGTGACCAGCGAAATCAACCAGGGCACAACTTTTCGCATCTTTTTCCCAGCCGTAACCGGTGAAAAAGCGGAAAAATCCACCGGGACGGAGCCTTTAAAGCTGCCCCGCGGCACGGAAGGAATTCTGGTCGTGGAAGACGAAGCCATTGTCCGCCTCATCGTCTGCAACATGCTGCAACGGTTTGGCTACGCTGTCTGGCAGGCCGAAGCCGGCAAGGAAGCCTTCAAAATATGGCAGAAACACAAAAACCGGATCCAGTTGCTGTTGACCGACATCGTTATGCCCGACGGCATGACCGGGCATGAACTGGCCCGCCAATTGCAAGGCGATAGTCCCCAACTCAAAGTCATCTATACGAGTGGTTACAGCGCTGACCAGCACAGCCGGCATTCAACCCTGGTGGAGGGTGTCAACTTTCTCCAAAAACCTTACTCGCCCCAAAAACTGGCTGAGATTTTGCGGAAAAGCCTGGATCAGAACTAACGCCGCCCATCGGAAACAAAAAGATGGTTTGCCGGATCCTATGCCCGGCCTGTAAACCCCAAAATCCCGTTTCCCGCGCGAAGGATGGCCTCAACCACCAATGGTTTCAATCACCTTGATGAAGGTGGTCAGTTCGGTGTCTCCAAAAATAGACTTCCACTTGCCGTTGGTATCCTGCCTGGCCATGCATCTGAATTTTTCACACTGAACCAAAACCGGCTTTCCCGGAAGTGGCGATGGTTTGCTCACCGGAAGACTGTCGACCGTTGTTTGAACGTTATTGCTCATGGCCATTCAGGTATCGGTCAAAACGGCATTTGGTTTAACTTTTTTGCAACTTAAAAACCTGAAGCCAGGTTCTGTCCGGCACCCGGCCGTAACGCAGGCACGTTCGACCGGGACGCCCCAGGTCGGCACGGACCTGCGGCCAACCCCGACGACATAACGGGTTTTATTGGGTGAATCCTCACCCATCCGCAAAAAATGCCATTTACTCGGCAAAATAGGTTGAGCAGGCCCGGGTAAATATCCGGACCTTGTCCTGAGATCTGAAGTTGGCCCCGTCGAATAATAAATGAGCAGCGGGAAACAATACCGGCCGGAGGTCGCCTGCAGCCGGAGGACCCGCTGACTAACCATGATGATCCGAACAAAATTAATGCTCGTGCTGGCCGGCGTGGTGTTGCTGGTGGTGGCACAGGGGGTGGTGGATTTGCGATATACATCGGGAACCACGGCCGACGTCAACCGCCTGGGAAAAGTCGTTGTTTCGGGATCGTCCGCTGCGCTCGGCATGCTCGATGCGCTTTCCGAACTGGAAGTGGCCATGACCGTCTCCGATGGTGAAAAAGCCGGCCCGGTCGATGCCGGCCAAATCTGCCGTCAAGGCCACCTGTCATTCCAGGAATTCCACCGCTTTTTGAATGATGCCGCCGTGGCCTCCCGCTCCGGAATGGAAATCATTTCCTCGGATCGAAGAGCTTCCCGGAGAGATTTCGGACCGGGCCAACTTGCCACGCTGAAAAACATCGAAGTCACCCTCACTACGCTTGAGCTCAAATGGCGGGAATATACCAATTGCCTGGCCGCCTCGCCCGGGCTGGCCAGGTCCATCCGTGACAATTTTCTCCTGCCGGTGCTGAATGAAGAGTTGCGGCCCGCGCTCACTGATTATTGCCAGCGGTTGGAAGACGAATCGATTTTCCAGGTTCAACACACGCTCCAAAGATCCCAACATTCACAGCAAATCATGCTCGTGCTGTGGGCGGTGATGGCCCTGGCGATCCTGGTAGCCGGTCTCCTCCTCGCCAAGTTGATATTGAAACCGGCGGAGCGACTCGCCCGTACCGCCCGGGAAGTGGCCGCCGGAAACCACCAATGCCGCCTGGATGTGAAATCGTCGGGCGAATTCGGGGACATGACCAGCGCGTTCAACCATATGCTGGATGTTTTGCAAACCACCACCATTTCCCGCGATAAACTGGAGAAAACCGTGCAGGAACGCACCCGGGAACTGGAAAACGAAATTGCCGTGCGCCGGGCGGTCGAGACGGAACTCCGTGCCGGCGAGAAATATCTCACCATCATTTTGAACTCGATCGGCGACGGCGTGCTGGTCACCAACTCCGAAGGGCGGGTGCTGCGCCTGAATCCTGTGGCCGAACAATTGACGGGCTGGGAGACGACGCAGGCCATCGGACGGCCCGTAAACGAAGTTTTGCGCGTGGTCAATGAACAGACACGCCAACCGGTGTCACTGCCCGTAAACGAAGTCATTGCGGAAAACAAAATTGTCGGCCTGGCCGGCTATGCCATCCTGATTGATCGCGCCGGGGGCGAACATCCCATCGCTGACAGTTGCGCGCCCATTCGCGACCTGGAAGGCACGGTCCTGGGTGCGGTACTGGTCTTTCGTGACGTCACCGAAGAACGGCAGGCCGAGGAACAAATCATCAAATTGAACCAGGAACTCGAACAACGCGTTGCCAGCCGCACCACTGAACTGCGCGAAAGCGAACGCCGTCACCGCACCTTGCTGGCCAATTTGCAGGGCATGGCGTATCGCTGTCGGAATGATCGTGACTGGTCCATGGAATTCGTGAGCGAAGGCTGCCGGGATCTCCTCGGCGCCGAACCGGAGGACTTCATCGCCGGCCGCATCACCTACAATGACCTGATCCACCCGGATGATCGGGATCGAGTTTGGAATGAAGTGCAGTCGGCGGTCGCGAGCCAAAGCGCCTTTACCCTGGAGTACCGCGTCAAACATGCCAACGGCCAATGGCGTTCGGTCCTTGAACAGGGTCGGGCCGTGCTCGACGACCAGGAACACGTCGTCGCCCTGGAGGGTTACATTGCGGATATGACCCACCGGGTTGACGCCGAACGCGAACGCCAGATTTTAGAGGAACAAGTGCGGCGGGCGCAGAAGATGGAAGCTATCGGCACCCTGGCAGGTGGCATCGCGCACGATTTTAACAATGTCCTCGCCGCCATTTTGGGGAGCGCCGAGTTGGTTAAAATGGATATTGAACCCGAACATCCTGCCCGGGAATTTCTGGACCAGATATTCCTGGCAGGCAAGCGCGCCCGGGAAGTGGTGCAACAAATTCTCACTTTCAGCCAGCGACGGGAAAGCGAACGCAGCGTGATTCAATTGCAGCCGGTAGTGAAGGAATGCGTGAAATTGCTCCGCTCCACCATCCCCGCCATGGTGGATGTTTCCTGCCATATGGACCCGGATTGTTCCCCGGTCCTGGCCGATCCCACCCAGATCCACCAGGTCATCATGAACCTCTGCACCAATGCCTGGCAGGCCTTGCCCGAAAACAACGGGTATATCAAGGTGAACCTCGAAATGGTCGAAATCGACGAAACGGTGATGGCCGGCCATCCCGAACTCCACGCCGGTCCCGCCGTGCGGCTTTCCATTTGCGACAATGGCAGCGGCATGACGCAAGCCACCCTGGAACGGGTTTTTGAACCATTTTTTACCACCAAACCGGTCGGTCAGGGAAGCGGCTTGGGACTCTCCGTGGTCCATGGCATAGTGAAAGCCCACCAGGGTGTCATTACCGTGGAAAGCGAGCCCGGCAAAGGAACGGTCTTCCACATTTACCTGCCGCCGCAGATAAGCGAGGAAGAGGAGACCCCGCCAGAATCGAAAACGGTCTTCAGCGGAAACGGTGAACGCATCATGTTTGTGGATGACGATGAATTTGCTGGCCGCGCGATGGAAAAGGTCCTCAAGCGGTTCGGTTATCAGGTCCGATGGTTCACGCATCCGGAAAAAGCCCTCGCGGATTTTCTCACCCGCCCGGCGGAATACGATCTGGTCGTCAGCGATCTGGCCATGCCGGGCATGACCGGCGAGAAACTGGCGGCAGCTTTGCTGCGCATTCGTCCGAATCTCCCCATCCTGATGACCACCGGTTTGATCGATCCCGCCATCCTGAAACAGGCGCGGGAAATGGGCGTTTGCGGCGTTTTGTTAAAACCGGTGAGCGCCACAACGTTGGGGCGCGAGATCGCCCAACGGCTGGCCGATCGCGATGGAATTTAAAGCTGCTCGATTCAGGCCGCCTGTGAAAACGTCTGGTGCTCCAGATTGACCAGTGCGTTGACATCCAGAATCAACCCGACCCGACCATCCCCAAGGATGGCCGCGCCAGCCAATGCCCGGTTTTTGTGGATCATCATGTCATTGAGATTTTTGATGACCACTTCCTGCTTGTGGAGCAAACCATCCACCAGCAAACAGCGCAAGCTGGTGCCGGATTGCACCACCACGATGATGCCTTCCGTCGGGTTTGTGGATTTCGGCCGGACCCCGAACAGCTCGTGCAGTTGCAGCAAGGGAATCAGGCGGCCGCGAACATTGACAACTTCCGCCCGGCCTTGCACCTGTGAGATCATGGCGGTCTGCGGCCGAAATGACTCGCGTACCGAAAGCGTCGGGATGATATAACGTTCCTCGCCGACCTTGACGATAAGGCCGTCGATAATGGCGAGCGTCAGGGGCAGCGTGATCTTGAACACGGTCCCCTGCCCCGGCCGGGACGAAATATCCACCCGCCCGCGCAACCGTTCGATGTTGCGACGCACCACATCCAGCCCGACGCCGCGGCCGGAAAGGTCGGTGACTTTTTCCGCCGTGGAAAAGCCCGCGCCAAAAATAAAACCGAAAATCTCCTCGTCCGTGTGATCGACTCCAGCGGTGGTCAAACCCCGCTCGATGGCCTTCTGCAAAATACGTTCCTTGTCCAACCCGGCGCCGTCATCCTCGATTTCTACCACGATGCTGCCGCCCTGGTGATACGCGCGCAATTGCAAAGTGCCCACGGGCGCTTTGCCGGCCGCGGCCCGCCGCTCCGCCGGTTCGATGCCGTGGTCCATCGAGTTGCGGATCATGTGCAACAACGGATCGCTTAATTCCTCCACCACGCCACGGTCCAACTCCGTGTCCTCGCCGCTGGTCAGAAACTGGACTTTCTTTTGCTGCTTGGCGCCAAGATCACGGACGACACGGGCCATCTTTTGGAACCCTCCCCGGATAGGGACCATGCGCAATGACATGCTCACCCGCTGAAGTTCCTTGGTAATGCGGCTCAATTGGGCCATGTTTCGCGCCAATTGCGGATCCAGGCCGGCCAGATCGCTTAAATTCTGGCCAACGAGCGATTGCGCAATCACCATCTCACCCACCAGATCCAGCAAACCATCCAGCTTGCCGGTGTCCACCTTGACCATTGCCGGTCCGCCAGTCTTGACTTCGGGTCCCGGTTCCCCGGCCTCACCCGCAAGTGGCACAGTCGGCGGCTCAGCGCCGGGCAACGGCGCCTCCGGTTTCGGTGCGGACGGGATGGCAATTCCCGAGTGGACGGAATCAATCACTTCCTGTGCCCTTGCCTTGAGCGCGGCGGTAGGGATAAGAATCGGCGCCGGCGGGTGGCTGCCATTGACCTGGCCTTCAATTTCATCGAGAAACCGTTTGAGCACATCCCGCCCGCGCAAAATCAGCTCAATGACCGGCGCGCTGATCGCCAACTTGCCTTGACGGGCAAGGTCGAGCAGCGACTCCAGCGCGTGCGCAAGCTTGTTGATCGGGATGAGGTTGAGGAAACCGGCCCCACCTTTGAACGTGTGGAACGCCCGAAAAATAGTGTTCAACGTTTCGGCGTCCTGCGGTTGGTTTTCCAATACGAGAACACCTTGCTCGATGTTGTCCAGATGTTCGCGCGATTCCGTGATGAACTCACGAAGCAGATCACCGTCCCCGGCCACGTCCAGATTCAATGGCAGTTCCTCACCGATGCCCACCGCCGCAGCTTCGGGTGGCACCGTGGTAACGGGCGCGGGTTGAAGCGGACCGGGCACCGGCTCCGCCAGGGCGGCCGGAGGATTGGTTTCATCGGTCGGTATCCGGATGCGAAGCAATAAATCATTCAACCAGGCTACATCCTCGGGCCCGAAGGATTTGCCCGATTCCACGATTTTAACCATCTGTTCCCAGGCCGCGGCGCAAATTTTGTGCGTCCCGCCCAACTCCGGTTTGCCGGCGGCGGCATCCCGCAGATTGCCCAGCAGATCAAGAATCGGGAACTGGCCCTGGCTGGAACCGGCCTGGGCCGAGCCGATTTCGCGGCCGAGGGCAGCAACTAATTGGGCAAACCGTTCCTGTTCGTTCATGGGTTTCTCCGGATGGTTGTCATTTCTGAAATTAGATGAAATTGAAACGAATGACGCCATGAAACGGCGCCACTTCGCGGGTAACAATCAGATGTCTTTTCCGGTCTTTTATCAATGGGTTCAGTGCCACGGGCACGTTGTTACCTTATCGGCAAATACCTGAAACACTGAAGCGGGAAGAAAATCTTGACCCGCTGCTCAGCTGCCATCCTCAGTATTCGTTCAACGTGGTGCCCAAGTCATCAATGAAGACCGGAGATGATGAAACCAAGCGTTGGGGCTTGACCTCGACACCTGCCTTGACCCCGCTGGCCGGGCCGGGGGTGGCAAGCGAATGGCCGTCGTCCCGCGTCGGCTTCAACCCTGCCTGATCCGGGTTGTTTTCGGGGGTGGCCGGGGATTTTTCCATAAATAATGGCGCAGCTCTGGTGTACCTCCCCATCGGAGGAAATGGGAATTACTTTAGGAGTTTCCAGAGAGCTTCTACCGCTTTAACCCGCCCCATCTGGAAATCGTTTCGGGAGCACCTGCCCGGATTTGACACATCACGCGGCCCGAAAACATGAAGTCACGCCATGGTAAGATACTTGCGCGCAGGAACCGCAGAATGGGTGATCCGCGGCAGAACCACGTCGAACGCCGGTTTTTCGTTTTCCGCACCAGGATGGAAAAGGCTGTGAATGGTGTCCAGCAACCCCGGCAGGTTGATCGGCTTGTGAAAGAACGCCATGGCTCCGGCGGCCAGGCAACGACCCTCGAATTCCTTCGGTTCCGCCCCGGATATGACAACGATGGGAACGCGCGCGGCGACGCCGACACGCTGCATCCAATCGATGATCCGAAACGCATCCCAGGTCATGCCATTCTGCGTGACATCCGGCGGAAAAAAAATATCGAGCAGGATAAGATCCAGCTTTTCCATGCGGGCAAAGCCGAAGGCTTCGGAAGCATCAATGGCCGTAAAAACCTCGTAACCCCGGGCCCCCAGGGCCAGGGACAATGCTCTCAGGAGAATCGGGTTGTCATCCACAACCAGGATTTTCTTGGCCAGTAACTGAGATGTCGTATTCACTGATTCAGGTATCGGCTGAGCATCGGAGAAATGGAGCGTTTTTTTACATTTTCCCCCAAAAATCGTCAATGATGCCGGGTTAATCATCGATCGTCCGGAATATCAAGCCCCCCCCACCAAACCAAGCCCATCAAACCACGAACTGTGGCTGTCGCGGCACCGAACCAAGGGATCAGAATGGTGACGAGGGAAGGACGGCTGCCGTCATATCCGATGTATTTGCTAAAGTTGCCACAATTTCCACCGATATAGAAACTAAACCGGTGTGGGAACCCATGCCGGTTGCCGGTCAATTTCCGCATAGGAAATGGCCCAACCTATGCGCCGGCTTCGCTTTTCGATGAAAATAGGCAGGACTTCGATGTTTGAAGAATTGGGTAAGAACTGTTGAAACATATGAAACTGAAAATTGTTCAAGTTATCGGCCTCTCATTCCCACTTTTGCTTCCCTTTTCCGGGAACGGAGCCGAACTGGGCACTCGCCAACAAACGATCACGCCGATCGCCCTGCCGACGAACACGACACCCATCATGGCGTCGAACCTCTCCGCTTACGCGGTCTACGGCTATAGTTCCTGGCAGTGGGGTCCGGGCAATAATCCCGGCCAGCTGCTCGACGCCATGCCCACCAACTACCCGGGCGCCACCAATGCGGCCAAACTGTTGACCTTCTTCTGTTTCAGCGACATCCATATCACCGACAAGGAATCTCCGTCCCAGTCGCCCTGGCCCGGTTACCAAACCGAAACCGGTTTCACCAACGGTTCACCCCCGCCGGGCAACGGCAATTCCTCGTGCTATTCACCGGTGATGCTCCGTTCGACCCAGGTTCTCGATGCCGCCGTCAAGACCGCCAACAATTTGAATCGCATGATGTCTTTCGATTTCGGCATGTCGCTTGGAGATAATTGCAACAGTTCCCAGTATAACGAGCTCCGCTGGTTTATCGATGTCATGGATGGAAAATATATTACGCCCAGTTCCGGCGCGCACCTGGGCGCCACCAACATTGACTATCAGGAACCTTATCAGGCCGCCGGGCTTGATCCATCCGTCCCCTGGTATCAGGTTCTCGGCAACCATGATCATTTCTGGTGCGGGGCAGCGGTCTATACCGATTACCTCCGCCAGGCTTGCACCAACAACGTGGTCCTCCTGTTTGGAGATTTAAAGACGCAGGGCGATAACAGCCGCACGGCGTTTATGGGCACCTTCGACGGCAGCACGCCTGACGGCAACATTATTGGTTCCGGACCGGTCACCAATTACATTGTTGACGGCGTCACCAATTTTACGTCGGTTGCCCCCGATACCAACCGCCATTCACTGACGATCAGCACCTGGATGAACGAATTCTTCAACACCGCCTCAAAACCGGTCGGACACGGTTTCTCCCCGGCCAATATCACCAATAGTTTTGCCTGTTACAGCTTTGTGCCGAAGGCGAATCTGCCGCTCAAGGTCATTTCGCTCGACGATACCTTGTCGGACACCAATTTCAATTTCAACGGGCAAGGTGCCCTGGATGACTATCATTTCACCTGGCTGACCAATGAACTTCAACTGGGCCAGGACGCGAACCAGCTCATGATCATTGCAGCGCACATACCGATCGAACTGATCGCGGTGCCGGAAGCCCCCAGTATTGTTTCTGTATCCGAAAGCAATCTGCTGGTCGCACTGCATCACTACCCGAATCTCATCCTGTGGGTAACGGGTCATATGCATCGAAACAATATCAAAGCCCAACCATCACCGGACACGAACAGCCCGGAATATGGATTCTGGGAGGTCGAAAATCCCTCCTTGAGAGATATGCCGCAGGAATTCCGCACTTACGAGATCCTCCGCAATACCGATAATTCCATTTCCATCCGGGTGACTGACATTGATCCGGATGCCGCCACCAATTCGCAAGCCTATATCTCGCGCGGGCTTGCCGTCGGCGCTTCACGGATATTCGCCGCGCCCTCTACCAATCTCACCGATACCGGGTCGTACACGCAGAACGGGGAGCTGGTCAAGCAATTGAGCACCAACATGCAGGCGATCATTGCCAATTACGGCGAGCGGCTGGGTTATCAGGTGGCCATTGATCGCGTCGGGAACCAGGAAGTGATCAACTTCCTCGGCACCTTGCAGTCCGCGACGGCCCGCCGCGGACCATGGTCTAACGTCACGGGCACCAGCCCTTACGTGGTACCGATCAGGGACGCGGCGAGATACTACCGGTCAATCGCAATCCCGGCCAACCAGCCACCGCCACCTCTCCCCCGGAAATTTCAATCTTTTCCCCCAACCCTGACCAATCAGATTACCCACGTCATCATCATCTATCCGGAAAATCGCAGTTTTGATAGTTTGTATGGCAAATTTCCGGGCGCCAATGGCCTGGCCAACGCGACAAACTATGTCCAGTACGAGCGCTCGGGTGGCAATCCGTTGGCCAATCTGATTCAGCCGAACACCGGGAATATGCCGCTCATCAGCTTTGGTTCCGACTCGCGTTTCGCGGCGCTTGCCCCGTATCCCAACTCACCCTTCGATGCCTCCCCCTACGTCCCGGACAATTACAGCATCGGCGACCTCACCCACACCTTTTACAACGAACAATATCAAATCCATAACCCCGCTTATAACTGGATTTCTGGCGATCCCAAAAACGCCGGCGGTCCCATGATGAGCAAATACGCGGTCTGGAGCAGCAATCCAGGGTTGGTTCTGAGTTATTATGACGAGCAAAATGGCGGCGAAGGCGCACTGGCGAAACAATTCGTGCTCGCCGACAATTGTTTCCACTCGGCTTTTGGCTGTTCCTATCTCAATCATCAATGGCTCATCGCCGCCCGCACGCCCATCTGGTCCACGAACCCGCCGGAAGGCGGCCAGCCCACACCGGCCAACGTCGCGCCCACTCCCGCGGACCCCGCGTCGCCCACGGGTTTTTGGTGGCCCGAGGCATCCACTTACGATGTTGGCTATGGCGCCTGTATTTCCGATTCTCCAGTGACGCCGGATCCGACTTTGCCCGGTTTCCCGTTCTCGAACGCCAATACCAATCTCAACCCGGGCGACGTTTGGGCGATTAATACGCTGGAGCCGCTGCGCGGTCCGGCCGGCGGCTATGTGGTGCCGGCATCCGGTCCGTATCTGGGCATCCCCAGTCCGGCTTTTGGCACTTACCCGGCCCCCAACAGCACCAACAGCGCTGAAGCGGTCATGCTCTCGGCGCCGATGACCAGCACGCCGATCAACAGCCGCCTGCCGCTGCAAACCTATGACACGATCGGCGACCGCCTTAACTCGGCGGGAATTTCCTGGGCCTGGTTTGCCGGCGGCTGGAACAACGCGAAGAGCGGCCAGACGGACTTTCTGTTCCAGTTCCACCATCAACCGTTCACCTACTTCGCCAGGTATGCGCTGAAGACCAGCCCGGTTTATCCCGTGAATGGCTCCATCAACCCGCCAGTCCCGGGCGTGGACAGCACCGACCCGGATGGACTGCCGGTCGGGTTCGGGATTGGCTCGGCCAATCACCTGCTCGACGAAGATGCTGATTTCTACCGAATGCTCGACAACGGCACGCTCCCCCAGGTCAGTTTTGTGAAACCCATCGGGGAAGACGATTCTCATCCGGGCTATTCCAGCGTGAAGCGCGGTCAGGCCTGGGTGGCCAATATTGTTGGCCATATTCAAAACAGTTCCATCTGGTCCAATACCGTGGTGTTCATCTGCTTCGACGAGAATGGCGGGCTATGGGATCATGTCGTTCCGCCGGTGATCGATCGCTGGGGCCCGGGAACACGGATTCCATTCATCATCGTCTCGCCCTGGAGCAAAAGAGGTTTCGTGGACCACAACCAGTATGAAACGGTGTCCATACTGTCGTTCGTCGAAGCCCTCTACAACTTGCCGCCGCTGAGCACGCGTGACGCCGCGGCCCTCCCGCCTGTGGCGGCCTTCAGCGGACAACCTGACCTGTTCGTCGAGGCAAAAATCAACCAGCCGGTTACCTACCAGGTTCCAGCTTTCAATCATCCTGTGAAATACGACGTCATCCGCGGCCGCCTCCAGGGTCTCCATCTGGATCCAACCACCGGACAACTCACCGGGACTCCCCGCAGCCCGGGCAGCTACCGTGTCTCCGTCGCGGTGACCGGCTCGGATTTTGGCCGGTACCCCAGCCAGCCGAACACCGTCGAGTACCTGGTACAGGTGGATGTGAACTGAAGCGGCAACGGCCGCGTCCCGAGCTGGACCGGCATAACCGGCCTTTGACATTGTGGCGCAGCCATCAGAAACCAATCGTTCAGCGCCTCCGGGAGATTTTGACCGTCTCCTGCGGGCAATCATCGAACGGTCGGTCAGGTATCGTTCCGCTGCCCTCTTGATTGCGGTGGCAATTGTTTTCTTTGGAATCCGGGCCGCTTCCCGCCTCTCGCTGGATGTCACGCCCGACATCAGCAACCTGCAGGTGCAGGTGCTGACCCCGGTCCCCAATTTGTCACCCGAGGAAATTGAATCGTCCGTGACCCGCCCCATCGAACTGGAGATGTTCGGATTGCCCGGCCTGGAGCAGGTCCGCTCCCTGACGCGTTTTGGCATTTCACAGGTCCGGCTGATCTTTTCCGACAGCGCCGACCTCTATCGCGCCCGGCAAATGGTGACCGAGCGTCTGGCCCAGGCGATGGACAAATTGCCGCGCGGCCTTTCTCCCCGATTAGCACCTCCGAGCTCGGGCCTGGGGGAAGTTTTTACCTATGCGTTGGTTTTGAAGACCAATGGTGTGCACGCCACCAGCTCACCTGAGGCGACGCTGCGGCGGTTGAAACTGGCGCAGGAGTTCGTGGTCAAGCCGTGTCTGAAATCCGCCCGCGGCATTGCGGAGGTAAACCTGACCGGTGGCTGCGACCAGCAAATGGTTGTGGAAGTGGACCCGGCCCGGCTCAATCCGCTCGGCCTGGACCTGAATGACATCGCGGGCATTATTGAAAAGAACGCAGCCATCGGGGGTGGCGCGCTGGTCGAACGGGACGGGCACCAGTTCATTGTCCGGTCCCGGTCCCGGGCGCAGACGGTCAGCGAATTGACCAATCTTTGCATCAAGCTTTCGTGGGGATCGGAAACGATACCGTTGAGCCGGGTGGCGACGGTCAGCCTTGGCTCGAACATCCGGTTGGGCGCAGCCACGCTCAACGGCCAGGAGGCCGTACTCGGCACAGCGATGATGTTGGATGGGGAAAACGCGCGCGCGGTGGCGCGGTCGTTCCGCCTCGCTCTGGCCGAAGCCCAGACCCGGCTGCCCCCAGACTTGGAACTGCGACCGTTGTACGACCGCGCTGAACTCGTTGACGGGGTCATTGATACGGTGGGCCGCAATCTGGTCATCGCGGGCGGGTTGGTGCTGGCCGTGTTGCTGCTCTTTCTTCGCAGCTGGCGGGCGGCGTTGATCGTCGCTTCCCTGTTGCTCCTGTCCTTTTCACTGGGACTTGGCGGCATGGCCACCTTCGGCATCATGGGGAGCCTGTTGACTCTCGGGGCGATCGATTTCGGCGTGGTGGTGGATGACACCATCGTTATGGTGGAGAACGTCGCCCGGAGGCTGGCCACGGTTTCCAGTCCGGACACACCCGAGGGCAATCCGGCGCGTTTGGGTGTCATCGTTGAGGCCTGTTGCCAGGTGCGCAAACCGATGCTGGTTGGAATGGTAGTGATCATTGGCGCCTACGTCCCGATCCTCACCCTGGATGGAGTGGAAGGACGAATGTTCCGGCCTCTGGCCCAGGCGGTGATTTTGCTGTTGCTCAGTTCATTGGCCCTCACCCTCACGCTCGTTCCGGCCTTATGCGCTATCGGACTGCAATCGGGATGCGCACTGAAAGCGCCACGGTTCATGTCAATCCTGCAATCGGGCTATGAATCGTCATTCCAGGCCTGTCGCCGCTTTCGATGGCTGTTTCTGGCACTGGCCCTGATGCTGGCGGCGGGGGCCGTTTTCTTTTCAACCCGATTGGGCGCCAATTTCCTGCCTTATCTCGACGAAGGCTGGCTGGTCGTCGAGGTGCAACGGGATCCGCAAATCAGCCTGGCGAATTCCCTCGAAATGGAACTCCAAACTGAACGCGCCATCCGGGCAGCGGTTCCGGAAACCAAAGACCTCTTTTCCCGCATCGGCATGTCGGCCATTGCCACCGATCCGCAAGGTGCCAATCAAAATGATATTTACATCAGTTTCCAGCCGCGGTCCGGGTGGCGAAAAATCAACGGTCGGATCGCCTCAAAGTTCGAACTGGGCCAAATTGTGAAGTCCGTGATCGAACGCAATGTGCCCGGCCAGGAGTTGGAACTCAACCAACCCATCGCGGTGCGGTTTGATGAAATGCTGGAGGGCGTGCGGACCGACCTGGCGATCAAGTTGTTCGGGCCGGATTACTTCCAGCTGGACCTGATGGCGGCCAGGGTCGCCGAAATTGTCCGGCACATTCCCGGCGTAGGCGCGGTCGTGGTTGACCAGTCCGGGCGCTCCGAGACGATGGAGTTCCGGCCCGATCGTGCCCGGATGCTCCGCTACATGGCAACCAGCGACCAGGTGAACAACGCGGTATCCATCGGACTGGCGGGGCGTGAAGTGGGGCGCATTGATGAAGATGAACGCTTTTATCCCCTGGTCGTGCGTACGGCAGAATCCGGCCGCACCAATCTTGATACGTTGAATATCCTGCCGCTGCGCGTTGCCAACGGTTCGCTGGTGGTGGGATTGGGCAATTTGGGAAAGTGGGAGCATAAGCAGTCGGTCGCAGCCATTACCCGCGAGCAAGCCGCTCGTCGCGAGGCCGTCATGGTCACGGTTGAAAAAGCGGATGTCGTGGGGTTTGTCACCAACGCCCGTAAGGCGATTCAAGATCAAATGCGGTTTCCCGAAGGCTACCGCGTCGAATTCAGCGGCGCGTTCAAAAATTGGGAGTCCGGCAGCCGCAGGCTGCTGGCCTCCGGCATGATGTTTGTTTTGCTCAGTCTGGCCTTGGTCTATGCTGCGCTCAAAAGCTGGAGACAAACCGTCCTGGTCGCCTTTGGCTTCCCATTCGCGATGGTTGGCGGGGTTTACGGTCTCTGGCTGCGCGGCCTGCCGCTCACAATGCCCGCGGCGATCGGATTTGTCACGCTGGCCGGCTTGAGCATTCTCAACGGAATGGTCCTGATCACCTATTATAACCAGCTTCGCCTCCGCGGCCTGGACCGGGCCCGGGCCGCCCTGCAAAGCGCCAAGACACGGTTGCGACCGGTGCTCATGACCGCAC
Source organism: uncultured Bifidobacteriaceae bacterium (assembly GCA_964413165.1). GTDB lineage: Bacteria > Verrucomicrobiota > Verrucomicrobiia > Limisphaerales > UBA11358 > UBA11358. The sequence continues at coordinate 710 of CAYPSF010000053.1, read as the reverse complement.
TGGTGGCCGGCGTCGGTTTCCTGCCGATGGCCATTTCCACCAGTCAGGGCGCGGAATTGCAGAAACCGTTTGCGACCGTGGTCATTTTTGGAATTCTGACCTCATCCGCCTTGACGCTGCTGATCCTTCCGATCTTGCTGGCCGGACGAGAAGAAACCCGGTCACGAGACGAGGATAACGCCGGCCGTTTCACCGCCTAAAACAGGGCGAAAGGGCTTTAGTTTTTCCTGTTTCCGCCGATGTCTGAAAAGACCGGGCCGGTTGTTTGTGCGCCGGATTATTTCCAATTGGAAATGCTCCCGCCCATGGCCTGGGTTGATTGATTCATTGAAGTTCAAGGGCGCGACCGGTTTATCAGCCAGATCCAAGCATATGAAACAGGGATTCATTCAATTCGTCAGCCTCTCGATTCTGTTGTTGTCTCCGGTTTTCGGAAGCGGAGCGGAGCTGGGGACACGCCAGCAAACGATCCGGCCGCTCGCATTGCCGACAAACACGCCGGTGATTTTTCCGTCGGCCGTTTCCAATTATGCGGTCTACGGCTATAGTTCCTGGCAGTGGGGTCCCGGCGAAAACGAAGGCCAGCAGCCCACCAACATGCCCGCCGGCTACACCGGGGCAACCAATGCGGCCAGGCTTTTGGCTTTCCTTAGCATCAGCGACGCCCATATCACCGACAAGGAATCTCCCTGTCAGGCGATCTATACCGG
>CAYPSF010000052.1:0-25900 GCA_964413165.1 uncultured Bifidobacteriaceae bacterium | reverse complement strand
GCCAACGCGGGTCAGACTGTGCAGATTCCGATTACGGCCAGCATCGTCGGCAACTACCCGTTGCGCGTATTGATGCTCAACCTCACCGTGGTGCCGCTCGATGGTTCGCCGGCACTGACGGTCCCGGTTTCCTTCTCGTATAACCAGGCGCTCGGCACGCCCTGGACAACGGAGCAGCGCGGCAACGGAAATTATTCCGCCGTCTGGCTCAATAACAACATCGCTGGACTTTCGAATAATGTCTCGATTGGCACTTTGACCGTCACCATCCCGGCCAACGCCACGAGCCAGTCTTCCTACGCCGTTCATTTCGATCACGCCTCGGCTTCGCCCAACGGCTTGGCCTCGTTCCCCAGACAGCTCAAACCCGGCCTGGTCACCCTATCCAATCGCTCCGGCTCCTCGTTCAACGATGGCATCCCGGATTCATGGCGCCTGCGTTATTTCCTGACGCTCGACAACCTTTTGTCGGCCACCAATGCTGACGCCGATGGCGACGGCCAGAACAACCTGCAGGAATATGCCGCCGGCACGGACCCGACGGATCCGCAATCCCAGTTCAATAACATCGGCGCGGATCCGCTGGCGGCCTGGCAACCTTCCGATTGCGTCGTCAGCTGGCCCAGCGTGGTCGGCAAACAATATGTCATCGAGCGCTCGGCAACCCTGGTCGCGCCGACTTGGATTTCCATCGGTACCAACAGCGGCAACGGGGGCGTCATGGAATACCATGATTCGTCGGGCAGCGGGGTCCGCTACTACCGCGTGCGCGTGCAATAAACCGCGACCCGGCATTCACTGCAAATTTCAACGGCGCGTTCTCTGGAACGCGCCGTTTTTCTTTCAATTGGCCGGTCGGTCATCCGCCACCCGCTTCAGGTACTCGAAGGAATAAATTCCCGATGAATGCCCGTCCGCCCATACCGGCTGGACCGCGTAACCACCCACCATCACAATGCGGACCAGTTCAAAGGCTTTCGGGGTCAGTACCTTGTCCGGATTTTTGTAAAGGTTGCCCATGATGTCCACCTCGCCCTTGCATCCGGCGCAGGGACAACTCCGCCGCAGTTGCTCCAGCGGAATGAAATCCTCGCCGCCATCGTCCCATTTGACGGCCAGTTCGTTGCCAATTGGTTGAATGTCCACCGGTCGCACGCGCTGACCTTATCCCCTGCCCCTCCCATCCGTCCAATCATTCCTCTTGCGTTACAGTTTGCAGCCTCGGCGGGGCGAGCGTCCTCGCGAGCCGGCCTTGGCACGGCGAAACAAAACGGAGACGGCTCGCCAGCAGCCTCGCCCCACCCAAAATGTATCATCACTTCAATCCGACTTTGTTTGACTCAAACCGGCGCCTCATTAATCTTTATCCTTGGTGAAAGCCGACGAAACCAGCGAGCCGCCAGCTTTGGATCAAGGTTGGCGCAAGCCAACCGGACAAGTTTCCTTGCCGGAGGTCCATCGCAGCATCGTGGTGCCGGTGACGGCTTCATTCTGGCGGAAGTTGTTCGCGTTCTCCGGTCCCGGCTTCCTCATCGCCGTCGGCTACATGGACCCCGGCAATTGGGCCACCGACCTGGCCGGCGGCGCGCAGTTCGGTTACACACTGCTTTCCGTCGTCATGGTTTCCAATCTCATGGCGATTTTGCTCCAGCACCTGTCCATCAAACTGGGCATCGCCACCGGCCGCGATCTGGCACAGGCCTGCCGCGACCACTATTCAACCCCCACCGTCTGGTTCCTTTGGATACTGGGCGAGATCGCCATCGCTGCCTGCGATCTGGCTGAAGTCGTCGGTTCGGCGATCGCTCTGCAACTGCTTTTTGGCATTCCGCTGGTATGGGGCTGCGTCATCACCGCAGCCGACGTGCTCGCCGTGCTGTACCTGCAAACCAAGGGTTTTCGGTATATCGAGGCTTTGGTCATCGCCCTGATCGTGACCATCGCCGGTTGTTTTTCGGCGGAACTTTTCTTTTCCAAACCCGAGGTTGCACCCATGCTCCTGGGGTTCATTCCCAGCCCGGATATTTTTACGCATCAGGGAATGCTCTATGTCGCCATCGGCATCATTGGCGCAACCGTCATGCCCCATAACCTTTACCTGCACTCCTCCATCGTCCAGACCCGCAAATACGAACAAACCAGCGGCGGTAAACGCGAAGCCATCAAATTCGCAACCATCGATTCGACCGTGGCACTCATGTTCGCCCTGCTCGTCAATGGCGCGATTCTCGTCCTCGCCGCGGCGGCGTTCCACTGGTCCGGCCACCAGGACGTGGCGCAAATTCAAGACGCCTATAAATTGCTCAGCCCGCTGCTCGGCGTGGGCGTGGCCAGCATCCTGTTCGCCGTGGCGCTGCTGGCCTCCGGCCAAAACTCGACCCTCACCGGCACGCTTGCCGGACAGATCGTCATGGAAGGTTTTGTGAACATCCGCCTCCGCCCGTGGCTGCGTCGCCTGATTACGCGGATGCTGGCGATTGTTCCCGCCGTCTTTGTCATCGGGTTCTTCGGCGAAAACAAAACGACGCAACTGCTCGTCGCCAGCCAGGTTGTGTTGAGCATGCAATTGGGGTTCGCCGTCTGGCCCTTGATGCGGTTCACCGGCGAAAAAGCCAAGATGGGTGAATTTGCCAACCGGCCCTGGCTTAAAATTCTCGGCTGGACGACCACCGCCATCATCATCATCCTGAACGCGAAATTACTTTTTGATACCTTTATGCCGGGTGCGGCCCTGAAGGCGTTTTACGGGCACCTCGGCCTGCCCGCACCAGAATAGCAAGACCATGTATCATCACATCCTCATCCCGCTCGAAAACAGCGCCACCGACCAGGTCATTCTTGACCACTTCAAGCCGTTCGTCCGCCTGGTGAAGGCAAAGCTGCTGCTGCTGCACGTCGCCGACGGCTGGGTGGCGCGCAATTTCAACCAGCTCAAGCTGGCCGAGTCCGAGGAAATGAAAAATGACCGTGCATATCTGGAAAAAGTCGCCGGCCAGCTTCGCCACGACGGGTTCTCAGTCGAAACCATGCTGGCGCTCGGCGACCCGCCAACGGAAATCATCAAGGCTGCCGAAGGCGAAGGTTGTGATTTGATTGCGATGGCGGGTCATGGCCATCGTTTGTTCAGCGACATTTTCCACGGCAGCACCATCACCGAAGTCCGCCACAAAACCTCCATTCCGATCCTCGTCGTCCGCGCGCCCAAAAAATAACTTCGGTGGGACGAGCGTCCTCGTCCCGATGCGTTATCAGGCAGGTTTCCAATCCTTCGGCCGTTCGACCAGGTGCAACAGGTTGCCTTCGCCATCCTCGAAGAATAAAACCTTTCCGCCGCCGGCCGCCGGCCGAGTTTCCTCGTCGAACTTCACCCCGCGTTTGCTTAATTCAACTTTCGCCGCTTCCAGGGAGTCCACCCGCAACGCCACGTGCCGCCAGCCCGCCAGCTTGTTGTTGCCGCGCTCGGCCAGCGGCGCCTCCGCGGCGTAAATCTCCAGCCAGGCCCCGGACAGCGCGATGAGGCAAACCGGCGGGTTTTGGCCGTTGTCCCAGACCGGCCGCGCGCCCAGTACCCGCACATACCAGTCTTTCAGGACAGCGGGGTTGGCGGCGGGAACAGCAATGTGTTCAATGGAAAAGTTCATGACCATCTGAGATAAACCGTTGTCTTTTGCCGGGCAATGTAATTCTCACCGATAAAACTCCCGCCCGTCAAATTTGTCGATGTTCGGCGTTCGATGTTGGATGTTCGATGTTTCATCTTGTTTCGGCTCAATTTCCAGTTCACTCATCGAGGCAAATGTGTAACATGGATGAAGCAACTATGAACACCGAAGCCCTCCTCCAATCACGGCTCATTTGCGTGGCCGTCATCGACCAGCCCGACGACGCCGTGCCGCTCGCTGAGGCCCTGCTCGCCGGCGGATTGAGCGTCATCGAAGTCACCTTCCGCACCACCACCGCCGCCGACTCGATTGCGCGCATCCGCAAAAGCCTGCCCGCCGTCGCCATCGGCGCCGGTACGTTGCTCACTGCGGATCAGGTGCAACGTGCTGTCGACGCCGGCGCGCAATTCGGGGTGTCGCCCGGCTTGAACGAGGCGGTTCTGGCCGCCGCGCACAAAAACAAAATACCGTTTTTCCCCGGGGTCATGACGCCGACGGAAACGGGCCGGGCACTTGAACTCGGCTGGAAATATCTGAAGTTTTTCCCGGCGGGAGCGGCGGGCGGCGTGGCCATGCTCAAGGCGCTCGCGGGACCTTTCGCCCATACCGGCGTGAAGTTCGTGCCCACCGGCGGCATCAACGCCGCCAACCTGCCGGATTATCTCGCGCTGCCGCAGGTTGCCGCCATCGGCGGCTCCTGGATGGCGGAACGCAAGCTGGTCAATGACCGGGCGTGGCCGAAAATCACCGCGCTCACCGCCGAGGCCATGAAAGTCATCGCGGCCTCACCGGTAAAAAGCTGAACTGCTGAGGAGTCAGCCGAAGAACGGATCGGCTGAATTTACGAGACTCCGTGGTCCCACCGGACTCCGCGTAGAGCGTATATCGTAAATCCAAAATTCAGTTGCTGATGGTCACCTGCAACGGGGCATCACGCCGTTCGGCGAGCTGACGCACGTAATCCTCCCATTGGAAGCGGTTGGTAAAATCACCGCTTCGGTCCCAGCAGGCGCCAAAATAATACGTGAAGGGCCGGCCGACCTTCACCTGGGTAATCGCGAGCAGATTGCGGATGGCCGGAAATCCTTCATGCGTCGGTTGCGGCACGGCGGCGTGCAACGCGGCCTCCGGCATTTCCGGAACGTCGTTCGTAAATGCTTCCACGCTGCCTTTGGGCAAAATCATGGCAACACCAATGATTCCCTTCGGCTTGTCCTCCGGCTGCCAGTAGGTCATCCAGCCTTCGGCCTGGTCCTGCGCAATCAATTCCTCACCGTCCGGACCGCAGGCCCGTTCGGCCAGCCCGACCCCGATGGTCAGCGGCGAACGGCCTTCGCTGGCGAACGTGCTCCGGGCCTTGGTGAACCAGGAGCCGGCATCAATGCTGTACCGTTTGGTCTCGGAAACTTTCCGGCCGTTGCCCGCGTCCCACGCATCGTAGGTCAACTCAAATTCCGACCGGATCGGGCCGCTGGTGATCAATCGCCAGTTGCGGTAATTGCTGGAATTGTAAAGCTTCTGGCCGTCCCAGATGCCGACGCCGCCGCAACCGCGGCTTTTACCGACGCGATAATTGTCCAGCTCCTCGCCGTTGTCCGCGTGGTAATGTTTCGTGGCATACATCATGTCCACGATGAGGCCGCGGTTCTTTTTGATCCACACGTCCGGGCCGCTGGTGATGGTACCTTCGCCCTTGATGAGCGCCTGGCCGTAGGTGCGATGCGCGATGCGGTCGCTCTCCCACGCGAAATCATCCATGCGCTCCGGCACATAACGCGCAAAGGTTTTCACCGTCGGCACCGGCACCTGGGCCAAGGTGGCAGCCTCCACAATGCAAAACGTCCGCGTCTCACGCGACCCCAGGTCAACCTGGAACAACAGCTTGTCCGGCACCTGGCCCGGCTCCGATGCATAAACCTGCGAATCCAGGACTTTCCCGGTCGCACAGTCCTTCACTGCGAACTTGCCGGTCGCCGCGTTCAGATGCAGATCAGCCGCCACGGTTTGCAAATTGATTTCCACGGTTTCGTCGGCCCGGCGGAAAGAGGAAGGGTTGGCCACTTTGACGGTCACCGGCTTCAGGCCTTTGGCGGCAGCGCGGTCCGTGACTGTCGGTCCGCTTAACAAATGTTGCAGCTCGATTCCGGCCAGGATGAACGGCCCGACGCCTTTGAGGTCGTTGCTGACCACCGGTTCGTTGATGTAATAGTTAAAGCTCCCGTCGCGCACCCGGCCGTTGCTCGGCGCCCCGCCCAACCCGGCCACCGAGCAGCATTGCGTCAACGACCATTTCCCGTTGCCATCATTTTTGACCAGGTTTTCAATGATTCCCCGGTAGCCTTTCTCCACCACCGGAACATATTCGCGGGGGAGATAACCGCGGTTCATGCCCTTCGCCATCGCATAAACGAACATGCCGGACGCGGTCGCTTCCAGGTAATTGCCCTGGCGATCGCCCTGATCCAGTACCTGGTACCACAACCCGGTCTTCGGATCCTGGTATTTTACCACTCCGCCGCACAGTTTCTGGAAAGTAGCGATGATTTCCTGCCGCGCCGGATGGTTCGTCGGGAAATAATCCAGCACGTCCACCAGCGCCATGGCATACCAGCCAACGGCGCGTCCCCAGAAATTGGACGAGGTACCGGTGTCCTTATTGGCCCAGGGCTGCTGCCGGCTTTCGTCCCAGGCGTGATAAAACAAGCCCGTCACCGGATCGTACGTATGCGCCGCCACCTGCTGGATTTGGTTCGCCACGTCGTCATAGTCGGACACCGGTCCGTTGAATAACCGCGCATACTCGGCATAAAACGGCCCTCCCATGTAAAGTCCGTCCAGCCACATCTGATTCGTATATCGCTGCTTGTGCCAGAACCCGCCGTTTCCGGTGCGCGGCTGGGTGTCGAGCTGCTTCCGCAGCAAGGCGGCCGCCTTTTGATATCGCCCGTCCTGCGTGAGCTGCCAGAGCGCCAGGACCGTCTTGCCCGGATTCAGCGCGTCGAGCTGATATTCCGAAACCTTGTAGCCTTGGATGCTGCCATCCGTCGCAATGAATGAACCGATGGCCTGCTCCGCAAATTCCACGTAGTCCGGGTGGGGCGCCCCTTCATTCAGCTTGAGCAGTGACAGCGTGAACAGGCCCGCCGTGTAATCCCATTTGGCCGTGCCACCCTGCTTCCAAGCCAGGCTGTCAGCCCGCCGGGCAATTTCCGAATCCGCCAGCCGGACCGACCATTGCAACGGCGTGGCGCCGCCAAAGGTCTGCGGCGCCGGGCCCTTCGTCGTGCAGGAAACGGGCAGGACCAGCAGCCCCGCCGTGCCCAGTAGAATAAAAATCCGGTTGCATGTTGGTTTCATAAGCAAAAGTGGTTCCGCTGGAATTACCAGACTTCGGCCGCGCGACCAAACGAATTTTCACTCCCCCCGGGGGGTTCAAAAATGGCGGGGCGAACGTTCCCGCACCTGTGCCGCCAAAGCCATTTCGTCGTGGCAAAGGCACAGGCGGAGCTTTGGGACTGCGCCGACATGTCGGCGCTTTGACCAGCAGTGACACGTCACCGCACTCAAAAATGAATTCTTAGCGCGCCAGCCAGCCGCCGTCCACGTTCATAATCGTCCCGTTCAGATAATCCGCATCCTGCGACGCCAGGAACAAAATCGCCCCCGCCACGTCCTCCGGCGAACCCCAGCGCGCCTCGGGGATGCGGTCCAGGATGGATTGGTTGCGTTTGGCGTCCTCGCGGATGGGCCGGGTATTTTCCGTGGCAATGTAACCCGGCGCCACGGCGTTGAAATTCGCGCGTTCCTTGGCCAGCTCGTTGGCAAACGCCTTGGTAATGCCCGCAATGCCGCTCTTGCTGGCCGTGTAGCCCGGCACCAGAATGCCGCCCTGGAACGACAGCATCGAGGCGATGTTAACCACCTTCAGGCGCGCGTCCGGCGGCGACTTTTCACGCCCGCCGGTCAGCCACCACTTGGCCACTGCCTGGCTCAGGAAAAACGGGGCCGTCAGGTTGATCTGCAACACCGCGTTCCAATCCGCCTCCGGATGGTCCACAATCGGCGCGCGTTTGATGATGCCGGCGTTGTTCACGAGGATGTCCACCCGTCCAGCATCCTTTACGACTTTGGCCACCAGTTCCGCCGCCCCCTTTTGGGTGAGCCTGCCGAAATCCTCGGTGTACGAGTTGAACTTCGCACCCAGTTCCTTCGCCTTGGCGCCGGTCTCAGCCTGGTCGCCGATGTCCACGCTTACGGCATGCGCGCCTTCCCGGGCGAACGCCAGGGCGATAGCCTGGCCGATACCCCGGCTGGCCCCGGTGACCATGGCAACTTTGTTGGTAAAACGTTTGGTTTCCATAATATTTTTTTTTCTTAATAATTGAATTGTTGAATTGTCGCCGGTTGTTCCGGTTCAACGGTTCAGCGATTTACGAATTAATGACCTAGCGCAAATCCCCCGGCTTCACCCCGTCCATGTCGTCGAATACCTGGTTCTCGCCGGCCATGCCCCAGATAAACTTGTAATTGCCCGTGCCGCAGCCGCAGTGAATGGACCAGTTCGGCGACAGCGCCACCTCCTCATTATGCAAAAACAGGTGTCGCGTCTGCTGCGGCTCGCCCAGGAAATGCGTCAGCACGCCCTCGCCCAGGTCGAAATAAAAATAAATCTCCGTGCGCCGCCAATGTGTGTGCGGCGGGAATGAATTCCACACGTTCCCCTCCTCCAGCGCAGTGAAACCCATCACCAATTGGCAGCTCTGGATGCCTCCCTGGTGGATGTACTTGTAAATCGTCCGCTGGTTGGCTGCCGCTTTCGTCCCCAGCGGCACCGGTGACGCGTCCTTCGGCTTCATCGTCACCGCCGGATGCGGCGCGTGTGCCGGGCAACTCAGGAAATACAATTTCGCCGGATTTTTTGCGTCCTGGCTCTCGAACGCGACCGTCTTTGTGCCCATCGGCAGGTAAACACAATCCAGCCGGTCGAGTGAAAACGTTTTGCCGTCCGCGTGCACCGCCCCGGCCCCGCCCACATTGATGGCACCGAACTCGCGCCGTTCGAGAAAAAACGCGCGTCCGGTTTCCTTGTGATTTGGCAATTCCACCGGCTTGACCGGCATGATGCCGCCCACCACCAGCCGGTCGAGATCGGTGAACGCGCCGCGCAATTCGCCCGGCGCAAAAAGATTGCCGAGGTGAAAAGTGTCACGCAGCTGCTGGGTGGACATGGGAATGACGTCCTGGGGACGCGGCATCCGGCGGATGGTGTTTTCGAACATGGCCACAGATTTGCAAAAACGGAATCGGCAGGCAAAAACAATTCACAATTATTCCCCGCAGTTGCCATACCGCCGTCTCCCCGACCAGTGACCGACACGGGCGGCCGCGGGACCCAAATGCCCATCTGCCTTTCGAGCAATTCAGGCATCCTCTTGGACCAAGGCCAAAGGACTCGATAGCCATCGTAGTGGCGGGTTTTAGCGGCTCGTTTTACCTTTGCCGGACCACGGGCCGCCGCGAGCGGTAGCTCACGCGGTTCGCATCGCTCCGCCCGCCCTCGCCATCTCCATTTTCGGGATGCCGGGGTCCGTCTCCGATCCAACCACGTACGGCTCACCCCGGCTGGTTTCACACAATAATTTCAAGCTGACCATGAAACGGCCCCAGTGAAAATTGCACCGGCCGTAGAAATCAGACGCCTTCCGCCAGCCGCCATGCTCAAACTCCACCTGCGTGTTCCGCTCGCCATCTTTCGACAACCTGAAAGTCACTACGGTCCCGATCCATTCCCTGCCGGAAGGAAAGCTGGATTCACGGCATTTCCAGGCCGCAAACTTGTTTCGCCGCACGTCGGTCACCTGCATGAGGTTATAGCACCCGTTGTCAAATTCGAACCGCAGCTTGCCGCCCCGGTTGGGATTGCCGGTGGTGCCGGTGGTCCACCAGCCGTTCAAGCCGTCCAAAGTGGACACGGCCTGAAAGACCTGTTCCCGGGGCGCAGCGATGGTGAAATTATGTTTGATGGTTGCCATGTTGCTAGGAGGCGAAAAACCGGCCCGGGTTCCAGCGGTTTTGCGCCGGAACATCATCTGGTCCCGCCCCCGACCGGCAGCCATCATCACCCTCGAATTGCAGGTCCGGCAACCTCTGTTTCGCCGCCTTCATTCGCGCCCGTCAAAAAACGTTTTTTTGAACATTTCCCGGAGAATCCTGGAAATGTTACGATCCAAAAGTTATTCACATATCTCACGATTGTTTCTTTCTTCAATGATACCAATGTAATATTGAGTTATTAACTTTTTGCATTGTGAATAACTTTTCACTTTGACAGGCTACTAAATTCTTGACCCGATTGCCTTATCCCAATACACTTTTGTTCAAGAAACAGACAGAGCGCGTGGTATAATCAGTCGGTCAAACAAGTAACAAGTAACCAATTAGTAATCAGTCAGAACCGAGCCCGTAAGGACAATACAGAATCAGTCTGCATCCTGTCGGCTTCACGTACTGATTGATAATCAGTCAGAGGTACCTATGAAATTAAGAACTCTTGCAGTTATGGCGGTGCTTTCCGCTGGAATTGCGACCAGCCGCGCCAATATCACCAATGTCAGCCTTTCGAGTGGCGATCTCAATGTGATGAGTTGCTACTTGTATCCACTCCAATACGTCTCAGCGGGGAATTACCTGCTGGACATCTCCGGAAACCAGCTGACCACCGGTTCGGGATTGTTGTCAGGTGGTATCACCACGGACACGCCAGCCGACCCCAGCTTGAGCCTGGTTCACACGATTAACAACGATACCTTGGCCATCTGGTCCGATTATCACGTCCAAGTGACCATGAGTCAGCCGTTCGCGTTCTCTAATGTCCTGGTGAGCACTTCCGGGTGGAGCGTCAGCGCGATCGGTGGACCCTCCCCGTCCGGTCCCAACTATGTTGGAACCATTGACTTTCTCTCCGGTGGTCCAGCCTCGTACATCAACCCGGGCGGCGTTTTGAATTTCAGCTTTGCGATCAATTTCGCCGGCTCGGTGGCGTTCTCTGAATTGTTGACCCCGTCGACGGTAACCGTCCCTGAGCCCAGTGCCATCGCGTTGCTGGCCTGCGGACTGATGGGCCTGTTCGTTATTCAACGCCGGTTGGCCGCATAACAATCACCTAACAACTGATACGGTAAATTCGCCCCTTTTACACCAAAGTTACTCAGAGCAGAGGTGTGGAAGGGGCGAATTGTTTTCACCCACAGCCCCCGCGACGTTGTCTCCCGCCCTCGCATGGTGTAACGCACCGGAGGGATCGTTCTCATCCTCCCGGCAGCGGTCCGTTGCAGCAACAGCCCTTCGTTGTTCCCGGTTCGTTCTTTTGAAATCTTCCTCGCTATCCGCGGCTCCCCCGTGCATCCTGACGCATGGCCAGCTCCAAAAAACTTACCCGCGCCGATGTTCATAAACAGATCGATGCCTTTCGCGGCATTGTAAAACACAACCCCGGTGACAAGCCGACGGCGGCGGACTGGGTGGAATCCAAGCGCGCGGAAAAGGAATTGGCGACGGGGAAATTTCAGCAGCCTTCGGCCTTGAACGGGAAATCCGCTATTTAGAAACCACCGCCGCTGGCCACTGGTGACTGGCCACTGGCCTCCCACCACTCGTCGCTTGCCCCCTGGTTGCGGTTCCGCATATTCTCGGTTCCATGAGCAAAACCAAAGTACCGGAAACCGGGGCGGGTTATCTCGGGGAAACCATGGTCCATCGAATCTCCCATGCCATGGGTGTCGTGGAAAATGTGGTCGAGGGCAAAGCCGGCTGGCCGCCGGAGATCACGTTGAAACTTCCGGATGGGTCCACCAAGAAAGGCCGGCTCAGCGATTTCCGCGAGCCCAATGCCGCCGAGCGGAAAAAAACCTCCCCCGCAGCGCCGAACAGCTGAGGGGCGCGGTTGGGAATATTTCAGGGACGGATCGCCCGCGCGGTAAACGCCCAAACCCAAAGCCATGGTCCAACTCCAGAGCACCCCGGAACGCGGAACTGAAACCATGCTGCGTCAGCCGGTTTCCTTCTGGCTTACGGTTTTTACTTCAGCTTTCAGTCTTTAGCGCTCAGCCTTCCAACCATTGTCAAACAGCCCGTTCGGGCGCGTAATCTGCGCCACACTCATTTTGGGCATACTCAACTCCATTGTACGTTCCTCGAAACGAGGAAGCGGATGAATCTGGCATACTTTGCCCGATGATAACCGGCAAAATGCCGGGCATATTGTCCGGATAAAAATCTCTGCCCTGCGTCCCGCGTTGGCAAAAATGTTCTCGACTCGCGGATGCTGATTCTTAATCGCCGGCGCAGCCGCTGTCACTTTCAGGACACGTAACACCGTCGGCACTTGGTCGCCATATCCGTCGCCGAAACTTCACCAATGTCACGTTTACTTCGATCACGCTGGCGTGAAATAGTGCTCCTGTGAAAAAGGAAAGGCACCCGTTCAAAAATTAAACCCAAACCATCAAACCCTATGTCAAATCTTAAACTCAAACCCGCTCACTCCCGGACCGGAGCATTCCGGCACAAAACCATTCTGCTCGCCGCCGCTGCGACGGCCGTTCTGCTGGCGGCCGGGCCAGCCTCGGCTCAGCCGGTCGGCAACGTTTTTGTGATCGCCATGGAAAATCACAATTTCACGCAACCCAACCCGCTGTCGAACCCGCAGCAAATTTTTACCAACCCGGCCGCGCCCTACTTGAACAGCCTGATCATACCGGGCAACCCGAATGCGGCACAGGTGGCCTATGCCACGGCCTATTTCAATGCCGGCAATGGCGTGCATCCGTCCGAACCCAACTACGTCTGGGCCGAGGCGGGCAGTGATTTTGCCGATCATTCCGACGCCGATCCGCGGTTCGCCAACAGTAACATCTTTAACGTGCCGCACCTGGCCGCCCAGTTCAATACCGCCGGAATTTCCTGGCGAAATTATCAGGAAGACGTCCAGTTGAGCACGGCGCCGACCAACAGCGCCGCGGGAACCACCGGCCCGACCAATCCGTACTATGGCAACACCCAGTTCAACTATGCGGTCAAACACAATCCGATGGCGTTCTTCACCGACACCTACAACCAGAACGTATTTCCGCTCGCCCAGTTCTTCACCGACCTTACCACCAACAGCATTGCGCGATACACATGGATCACGCCGAACCAGTTCAACGACGCGCACAGCGGGCTCACCGGCGGATTTACGTATCTGGGCACCCATTATACCGGCGACCAGGCGGCCATCGCCCAGGGCGACAACTTCCTGTCCATCGTTGTGCCGGAGATCATGGCGTCGCCGGCCTACCAGACCAACGGTGTGATCATCATCTGGTGGGATGAATCCGAAGGCGGCGACTCGTCGGGATTCCGGATTCCCGAGATTATCATTTCGCCGTTGTCCAAGGGCAATGCTTACGCCAGTTCCGTGCCGCTGAACCATTCGTCGGACATCAAGACCATGGAGGAGATCTTCAGCCTGGGCACGCTGACCAACGCGATTCCGGTGGGAGAGACCAATGTTTTCGGCGGCTACAACAACGTCGCGACCGTGAACGATTTGAGCGACCTGTTCCAACCCGGTGTGATTCCAGTGGCCGAGGGTGTGACGGTGGCGCAGAGCGGTTACGTGTATGACCGCCGCACGCAACAATTCGTCCAGCAGGTCACCTTGGAGAACACCGGTCCGACGGCCGTATTCGGCCCGTTGTGGCTGGTGCTCGATAATCTCAGCGCCAACGCGACGCTGGTGAATGCCAGCGGCACCACTGCCAATTTCCCGCCGCTCGGCAGTCCGTACGTCGGCGTGAACATCGGCGGCGACAATCTGTTGAGCCCGGGCGAAACCGCGACGTTTTACCTGGATTTTTCGGACCCGACCCGCGGGGCCATCAACTATAACGCGCGCATTCTGTCCGGCACACCGACTCCCTGAAAACTCAAAACCACAACCCTTGACCAGAATAAAAAATCATGAAATCGATTCTTTCCCTAACTCCGGGTCTGGCGCTCTGCGCCGGACTGCTGCTCGGGGCGCAGGCCGTCTCCGCCTCGACCGTTGAATATCACATCAGCCTCAACACCGCCGCGCTCATCGGCAATGCTTCGGCCCCGTTTTCGCTGGATTTCCAGCTCAACGACGGCAGCGGCCTCGGCGACGCGAACAACACCGCGATAGTCAATGACTTCGTGTTCGGTTCCGGCAGCGCCACGGGCAGTGCCAACCTGTTCGGCGGCGCCACGGGAAACCTTTCCGGGGCCGTAACCCTCACCGATTCGTCGGCGTTCAACGAGTTTTACCAGACGTTCAACGCCGGCAGCACACTCAGTTTTGATGTGACGCTGACGCAGAACTCCGATGCCGGTCCCAGGCCCGATGCGTTCGCGTTCGCGATTCTGGACAATTCGTTGAACAACCTTCCCACCAGCGGGGTCGGCGACACATATTTGCTGGTGAACCTGGGGCCCACGCCGTCCGTCACGACCGGCTCCAGTACCAGCCCGCTGGCGACAATCACCGTCACGCCGGTGCCCGAGCCTGCCAGTGTAGTTTTGATCCCTCTGGGTCTGCTGGCTTTCATCCTCCAGCGGCGGAACGCGGCCAACCTGCGCGGTTAGGCGCCATGGCCGGACGATTTATCAACGGCCGGGGTGAGCAACCAACCCTTGCTCCCGGACTGCCGCTCGCGGTAGTCCGGCTCCGGCCGGAATTGGATAAGATCCGGGATCAAAAAAAAGGCCAGGTTTTGATATTGATCTACTCACCGGCTTTCGGCGGCAGGAAGCGTGGATGAGTTAACTCCTGGCGTGGCAACTTGCCGCGGCATAACAGTGTCAAGACGCGAGCGAAGACGGCTCAGCTCTAAACACTTTTTACTGACTGCTGGCTCTGACTGCCGGCTCCCGCGGCCCGGGCAAAAGCAGCCACCCGCTGGTTGCCGGCGGAGACATCAGCCCGGGTCATGTTGAGGGTCAGGGTCGAGTAGGCCGTTTCCGAACCTTGGTAACCCTGCGCCGCCGCGAGGCGATACCATTTGTAAGCTTCGATCCTTGATTCCGAAGCGTCCGACGGCACCTGCCTGAAGCTGGCCTGGTGGCAACTGTTCCCCATGCTAAATTGGGCGCCGGCGTCGCCCAGCTGCGCGGCCTTGCCATACCATACCCGGGATTGGGCGACATCCCGCGCCACTCCCTGTCCCTCGGCATACATCACCCCGAGATTGAATTGCGCCAGGGAATGGTTTTGTTGCGCCGCCTTGCGATACCATTCCGCCGCCTGCACGTAATCCCGCGCCGCCCCCGCGCCGCTGGCGAACTTCAACCCCTGCTTGAATTGCACCTCCGCATCCTCGTAATTGGTTTCCGGCGGGGCTGCGGTCAAAGTGCGGGTTCGCGGTTGGGAAAATATTTCTTGCGGCGAGGGTTTGTCCATGGTTGCTATTGTGCCATGTTTGCAGCCAGGGACCAAGCAGCATTTCCAAGTACTTTCGGGATGGAATTCAGCGAAAATCGCGAGAATTCTTTAAACCGTGAATAAACTCATATCAACCTGGCTGACTGCACCCTGCACCGATCCGTTTTGCCATCTTCCACCTTCTATCTCCGATCTTCCACTTGCCACCGGCCTCCCGCCACGCAAAAATGTGGCCGGCGCCAGATGGAGTTAAATCACATGAAAAAAGCACCTGCCATTGCCCGCGTGATCTTCCTCGTCCTCCTGGCCTGGGTGTCGGGGACCGCTGCCCCGGCGCGGACCTACACCACGCATTTCCCCCTCACGGAAAACCCCATTTCCGAGGGTACCAACTGGATCAATGGCCAGACGACCGGCCTGGACTGGGCGGATGTTTCCACCACACCCGGGCTGGCCATCGGGCTGGAGTCAGGATTCACGGGGTACGATGATGCGACGGCGCTGTTGACCGGGACCTGGGGCTCAAACCAGATGGCGACGGGAACTGTGTACGCCACGAACCGGATGGCCGGCAATGTCTATGAGGAAGTCGAAATCCGGCTGCGCAGTTCGCTTTCAGCCCATGAGTGCAGCGGGTACGAAGTGCTGTTCTCACTCAAACCGGATGCCGGTTGCTACGTCCAGATTGTCTGCTGGAATGGGCCGTTGGGCAGTTTCGACTATGTCAACGCCACAGGCGGGTCGCAATTCATCCTGCAGACCGGTGACCAGGTGAGCGGGTCCATTTCCAACGACACCATCACGGCCTACATCAACGGAACACCGGTCCTGGAAGGTACGGACACCAATTATTCATCTGGCAGCCCGGGTATTGGCATCTTCATCCAGGGAGCGGCCGGGGTGAACGGCGATTATGGCTTTACGCGTTACACGGCCACGGACGAGGGCGGCACTCCGCCGTTGCCCAGCCTGGCCGTCCTGGACCCGGGAACCAATCGGACCTTTATCCTCCAGTTCAACGGCATCCCGGGAACAACCTACCGGTTCCAGTCCACGACCAATCTTCAGCTCCCGGACTGGCAGTTGTTGGGCACCGGCACGGCCAACAGCTCCGGCCTGGTCCGGTTTACAAACACCCCGACGCCAGGTGCGGCGCGGCGATTCTATCGCTCGGTATATCCATAGGGTTTAATCGGAAAGAACCCTCTACCCTCAATCTCCCGCCAATGCCATCACGGTGCGGAAACCGAGCGGTAGAATCGCTGGCGGTATTTGCCCGCATTGGTATCCACAAACGTAAACGGCGATGTATTGGTCTGCACCGGGACCCAATTGACCAGATTGGTGGAAGCCTGAATCACATATTTAAGCCCCGGCACACCCACCACCGCCAGGGCACACTGGCCGCTGGCAGGAATGGAGGACGCCAGCCTGGCTGCCGCTGCCGGATAGACGGTCAAAGTAGCGGCCTGGCTGGTTGAAATATGACCGTCGGTCGCCGTCACCGAATAGATACCGGCTTGATTTGTGGTAATTTGGCCGAGCGTCAACGCCGAACCGGTTGCTGAAGCCAGGTTGGTGCCATTGAATTTCCACTGGTAACTCAAGCCCACCCGGATGGCGATCGCGTTGAAGGTGATGGTTTGACCCGCCATGGCCACCAGGTTGGTCAATGGGTCGATGAACGTAGGCTGACCGCTGCCGGCAACTACGGTCACGGTAAACGTGCGCGTCACGGCATTGTTCAGAGCCTGACCGTCATTGACGGTAACCGTGATGATCGCCGTCCCGTTGGCGTTGCGCGGAGTGAAGGTCAAGGAACCGTTCGTTTTTGCGCTGACATAATTGACCGTTGGATTGGGAATTAAAGTGCTGTCACTGGAGACGGCCGTGACGGTGAGCGTCTGATTTTCAGTGAGCGAGCCGGAGGTGATGTCAGACAAACCGACAGTTTGCAGTCCCGCATATTGAGGGATGCTAAGGTTGCTGATGGGACCCAATGTCGGTGGACGGTTTGGAGCGACGGGGACCAGGTAAGCCAGCTCGGTTGAGAGGTTGCCTTCCACGCCCGCAACCGAATATGTAGTCGCCGCAAAATAGTAGGTCGCTCCCTCAATCAGGCCGGGAATGGTGACGCTCGTTGTCCTGCCCACCGTAATCTCATTGGTATAGGTGTGGCCGCTTCCACCGTAATAAATGTTGTAACCTGCTACGGCCGAATCACTACTGGCATTCCACGCCAAGGTCACACTGGTGGTGGCCAGGGCCGGAAGCGGCAGGAATAACAGGGCCAGGAGAACTAACCCAATGGCTCCAAACCCCGCTTCCGGTCGAACCCAATTTATCCCGCAGGTGATGATTGGGTGTAACATTCCGCGATCACTCCACTGGGGAGTCCGGACTGCATCGGTCACTTCCCGGCCGGCATTGGCCGTATCGCCTACCTCATACCGGGGCCGGACGGGTAATACTTCATGTGAGCTTTGGTACATCATTTTGAAAAATCCAGCCACGGGTTGCCTTCAATCAAAAAAGCCGGTTTTTTCAATTTCCCCCCCTGAGCAGCATCGGTGCCATCCGGGAAAACTTGAGATTGAAGTATTGCCCCGCCCCGCGGAATTGCAGATTGCATTAGCGAAGACTGATTTTAACGCAACCCGTCTTATTGAAATCCCTGGAAGACGGAAACGGTCCGCTGAACAAAAAATCTTCATCGTGGCGGCGGAGATTTCCGCCGTCACGACGGTAAACGGCACGGGCATCAGCCCACCTTGACTTCGATTGGTTTGACTTTGGCCGAGGCATTCTTCGGGAGATGCACCCGAAGCACGCCGTCCTTGAACTCGGCATTCACTTGCCCGGCATCTGCGTCGTCCGGCACGCTGAAGCTTTGCACAAAGCTGCCATAGGCGCTCGATGCGGTGAAACTTCCGGTTTTTCTCCTCCTTCTCGGACTGGCGATTCCCGGCAACGGTCAATGTGCCGTGCTCAATGGTGACTTTCACGTCATCCTTTTTCACCTCGGGGAGTTCGGCCTTGATCAGATATTCCCGGTCGTCCTCGATGACATCCACCAGCGGCGACCATTCGGCCACGGTGATGGCTTCGTCCTCGCCATTTCCATGCCGCATGGGTGTGCGGCCAAGAAAGCTGGCGAAGCGGTGTTGCAATTCCTGCATTTCCCTCAAGGAATCCCAACGTGTCACTGCGTTCGAATTACAAACTCCTTTGCTACGGATGGTTCCTTGTGCTTCTGCCTCGCCCAGCCACCCGTTTCCCGGCGGAGGACAGCGTCAAACGCGCTTTGGCACCTCGCCGTTCGGCCTTTGAAACTACAAAGCTGGTGCCCAATCGCATCCCGATTCAAAAATCGCGGCACGACTGAAACACCAGCGTCTAAGGCGAACCTAAGCGCATTCCCGACCCGTCAAGGTCGTCTTTTTTGGGAAAACGAAAGTCTGATCAACGACGCCATCGCCGTGATCGCCTGTCGCTTCGCCGTGGTGACGGTAAGGAATGCAGAGAACGCAAAGAAAGCTTTTACGCTAACTCACACAAATCCCGGAGGGCGGAACTCTGCGAGGCCAAAATTTTAAGCCGATTTCCACATTGAAAGTGCTTTGTGGGAAACATTCTGGATGTCAAATCACGCCTTGCTTTGATCTCCCCCGCCTCCACGGAACTGGAGGAGAGGGCCGGGGAGAGGGCGCGTTTCCAGAAATCCCCTCTCCCGAACCCGCTACGCCGCGGGCCAAGGGAAAGAAATTCTTCGAATGCCGGCAATCTTTTCCACCAGGCATATTGGAAGTTGAGCGGTGAATGTTCGATGCTTCGCTATCGAAGAGGACTTGACTCTCAATCCTCAAGTCGTGCCACGTGTCACCCGCCCTTCGTTACGAATGCGCGAACCGGACGATGGCCGTCCGCAGGGCGTCCACTTCGAAAGGTTTGCAGATGAAGGAATCCACGCCGCCCAGGGGGGTGTCCGAACATGTCAGTTTTTCCGGAAAGGCGGTGATCATCACCACGGCTTGTTTGGGCGAAACCCTCTTGATGGCCGCCGCCAGTTGATCGCCTCGCATGTCCGGCATGCAGTAGTCCGTGAAAACCATGTCGAACTTGCCGGGCTCAAACATGGCCAGCGCCTGGGGCCCGCTTTCGGCCTCCTCAACGATATAGCCGTCCTCCTCCAGCAGCATATGGACGGTGGCGCGGACCATCGGTTCGTCGTCCACCACCAGAATGTGTCTTTGTTGTCCAATATGTTCGTTCATGAACATCATAAAAGGCAATTTCCATGCCAGCCGCCGTTCACAAACCTCCATAAATTAGCCGATTTATTGGGGTTTTGACCCAATCGGGGTGAGGATGCATTCAAACCCGCTAAAGCGTGGACGCCGAGCACGGCGCAACACTCAACTGCCAACCACCATTTTCAACCCATCCGGCGACCGGACCCGCCGTCATGTGCGTTGTCTTTGCCGGGGTAACCACAAAGGAAATCGTCGGCGCAACCCATTGGTGTAACCCGGCTTGGACTTTGGCGCCAAGCTGGTTTAGAATAAACATCAATGACCATCCGAAATCCGGCCCGGCGGCGCATCGTTTTAAACGTGTCAAAATTCATTTTCTTTGTGGCCGCCGCGCTGGCCGCGCCGGTCCTGTCCCGGGCGCAGGTCGATATGACGATCTATGCCGATTCACGGGTCAACGGCTGGTCGGACGGGAGCTATAATGTCACGCACAGTTTCGTCAATACTTCGCCGGTCCATTCAGGCAGCGATTCCATCAGTGCCACCATTACCAGCGCCTTTGGCGGCATTCAATTGAATCATTCCAGCATGACGAACACCGCCTTTGCCAGCATCAGCTTCTGGCTCCATGGCGGCGTCAGTGGCGGACAACAACTCCAGATGTATGCCAACCTGAGCACGGGCACCCTGGGCTCCCGCTATCATCTGACGGCACCGTTGGCCGGCACCTGGCAGCAATACATTGTTTCCCTGTCGGCCCTCGGCGCGGCCAATGCCACAAATTTCACCGGCTTTGCCATTCAGGATGCTGCCGGCTCGGCGGAATCCACTTTCTATCTGGATGACATCCAGCTCAACGTGATCGTGCCGCCGCCCGCACTGACACATTTTACCATCAATGCCGGCCTGCCCCTCCGCACCGCCGATGCCCGCTGGTTCGGACTGAACGCGGCCGTGTGGGACAATAACTACGACACGCCCACGACCGTTTCACTGCTCAACGAACTCGGCACGCGCATCATCCGCCTGCCGGGCGGCTCGCTTTCCGACGAATATCATTGGGCCTTGAACAAAACGCTGACGAATACCTGGCAATGGGCCACGTCCCTCGCCAATTTTGTCCACGTCATCACCAATGCCAGCGTCCAGGCCCAGGCCATCGTCACCGTCAACTACGGCACCGGCACGCCCGAGGAAGCCGCCGCCTGGGTGGCGTATTGCAATGCCGCGGCCACCAACACGCTGTCCCTGGGTGTGGACGCCAAGGGCACCAACTGGCAGACAGCGGGATACTGGGCTGCGTTGCGCGCCGCCGCGCCGTTGGGGAGCGACGATGGCAAAAACTTTCTCCGCCTCTCGCGCGCCGCGCCGCTGGGTCTCAAGTATTGGGAAATTGGCAATGAGTGTTACGGCACCTGGGAAACCGACAGCAACGCGGTGCCCAACGACCCCTTTACCTACGCCGGGCGCGCCACAAATTACCTGGCGCGGATGAGAGCCGTGGATCCGACGATCAAAGTCGGCGTGGTGTCCGCGCCCGGCGAGGACACTTTCATCAACAACATCAGCCATCCCGCCACCAATCCGCGCACCTTGCAGGTCCACAACGGCTGGACACCGGTGATGCTCGCCACGCTGAAGGCCTCTGGCGTAACGCCGGATTTTCTCGTGGACCATTTTTATTCCGAATCCGGCTCGGATAATGACCAGGCCTTGCTGCAGGCTTCGGTGAGCTGGGCCTCCGATGCCTCCAATCTGCGCCAGCAAATCACGGATTATCTCGGCAGCGCAGGCACCAACCTGGAACTGCTGGCCACGGAGAACAATTGTGATTCCGGACCGGAAGGCAAGCAATCCACCAGCGTCGTCAACGGCCTTTATCTGGCGGACAGCCTCGCGCAATTGACGAAAACGGAATTCAATTCTTTCATCTGGTGGGATCTCCGGAATGGCTCGGACACCAACGGCGACTTTTCGGCTTCGCTTTACGGCTGGCGCAGCAACGGTGACCTGGGCGTTGTCGGCGGCTTGAACACGCGCTATCCGACGTTCTACACTTTCAAGCTCATGCAAAAATTCGTTCAAGCCGGTGACACCGTGTTGACGGCGGCAAGCGATTATTCGCTGCTTTCGGTTTATGCGGTCCGGCGGCTCAATGGCAGCCTGACCGTGTTGGTCATCAACAAGGATTCGTCCCTCACCTCCACGGGACAGGTGGCGGTGGCCGGTTATATCCCGGGTTCGGGCGGCACGGTCTATTCTTACGGCATTCCCCAGGACAATGCCGCGGAATTCAGCATCGGCTCGCCGGACATCGCCCAAGCCAGCCTTTCCGGCGCCGGAACCAACTTCAGCTATGCATTCGGGCCTTACTCGGCCACCGTGCTGTCGCTCACGCCGGCGCCGGCAACCTTGCTGGCCATGCCAGCCCCCGCCAGCCAGTTCGTATTTCAACTTCAGGGTCAGAGCGGCGTTCCCTATGTCGTTCAACGCTCGACCGATCTGGTGACGTGGACCGCCATCAGCACCAACACGTCCCTGACCGGCACGATGAACCTCACCAACTCCATAGATCCATCCTTCCCGGAACAGTTCTGGCGGGCAATCTGGCAGCCTTAGCCGGCTGGGCACAAAAGCTTAAACCGCTGTTCAGCGCTGATGAGTGACAATCCGTGGTTCAACTCCCGCCGAGCCTTCCCTGACCACTGATTACTGTTTACTGACCACTGGTCTCGCCACCCGCCACTCGCCACTCGCCACTTAACTGCCTGACAGGTAGCTTCTTCCCGGCATGACGGGTATTGTTGAGATTTTTGTGGGATTGTTGCTGGCCGTGGCGGTTCTGGCGCTGCTGGCCCGCCGGTTGCATATCCCCTACCCGATCTTCTTCGTCATCGGCGGGTTGTTGATCGGGTTGATTCCCGGGCTGCCCAAGGTCCGGCTCGACCCGCAACTGGTCTTCCTCTTCTTTCTGCCACCGCTCTTGTACCCCGCGGCGCTGTTCACCTCGTGGCGTGATTTCCGCGCGAATCTCCGTCCCATCTCCCTGCTCGCCATCGGCCTGGTTCTCTTCACCACGGCCACAGTCGCCTGGCTGGCACTCTATTTCTTCAATCTGCCGCTCGCGGTCGGGTTTGTCCTGGGCGCCATCATCTCCCCGCCCGACGCCATCGCTGCCACGGCGATTGCGGAACGGCTCAACGTTCCCCGCCGCATCGTCACCGTCCTGGAAGGCGAAAGTCTGCTCAACGATGCCACCGCCCTGATCGCCTATCGCTTCGCCGTGGTGGCGGTGGCGACCGGATCGTTTTCCCTGGCCCAGGCCGGCGTACAATTCCTGCTCGTCGGCATCGGCGGCATCCTCGTCGGCCTGGCCGTTGGCTGGCTGGCAGAATGGTTCCACCGGCGCGTGGATGATGCGCCGATTGAAATCACCGTCTCCCTGCTGACTCCGTTTGTTGCCTACCTGCCGGCCGAACGCCTGGGCGTTTCCGGGGTGCTTTCCGTTGTGACCGCCGGCTTGTATCTCGGCTGGCGCACCCCCGAAATCCTCAGTTCCCGGACCCGGCTCCGGGCCGGGCCGGTCTGGGAAATGGTGGAATTCCTTCTGAACGGTTTTGTCTTCGTCCTGATCGGGCTGCAACTACCCGAAGTGTTGCGTGAGTTGTCCGATCATACGGATTATACCATCGGCCAGCTCATGTGGTATGCGCTGGTCATCAGCCTGGCAGTGATTCTCATCCGCATCCTCTGGGTCTTTCCCGCATCCTACCTGCCGCGCCTGTTCTTCAAACGCATCCGGGACAAAGACCCTTATCCCGCCTGGCAGCACGTCACGCTGGTGGCCTGGACGGGCATGCGCGGCGTGGTCTCACTGGCGGCGGCGTTGGCCCTGCCGTTCACGATTCGAGGCGGTCTGCCGTTTCCGAACCGCGATTTGATCCTGTTTCTCACCTTCATCGTGATCCTGGCGACCCTGGTGTTGCAGGGGCTGAGCCTGCCCACCTTGATCCGCTGGCTCGGCATCAAGGACGATGGGGCCGCGGCCCGGGAAGAGCGCGAAGCCCGGCTCAAAGCCAATCAAGCGGCCCTCGCCCGGCTCCGGCAGGTCGCCGAACCCAACCCGGCCAAAGCGGAGGCGAAGCAACGTTTGTGCATTGAATACGAGGACCGCATCCGCCAGTTGCAGGCCGCCGGCAACGAGAAGACGAATGCCCCGCGCCGCTTGTTTTCCTCCGAATACGAACATCTGTCGCAGGAAACCCTGGATGAGGAACGGAAGGTTATCCTGCAACTTCGCAATGACAGTGTCATCAGCGACGAAGTCTTGCGTCGCATCCAGCGGGACATCGATCTGGCGGAAGCGCGTTTGCGCGACCGGAAGGCCGAAGACACGGAGAATTGATCAACCACAAAGGACACAAAGAGCACAAAGGTGTGGCGAGGCTCCTGACGAGCCGCTCTATCGGCTGGAAACTGAACTCTTGAAACTGAAAACTCACTCAACTTCTGACTTCTGAATTCTGGCTCCTGCTTTCCGCACCCTCTGCTCAGGTTACCTTTGCGATTTCGCCCGGGTGACGTGCCGGCTCAATTTCAAATATGACGTCCACAATCACTGGCGCGCCCACCGGCAGGCTTTGCACGCCATAGACCAGCCGCACATGACCGGCCGCCGGTCCAAAAATTTGAACAAATAAGTCTGACGCGCCGTCGGCGACCGGCGCGTGTTCGGTGAACTGCTCGGTCGTCGCCATCAGCACCGTCAGCTTGACGAGTTTTTTAAGCCGGTCCAGATCGCCGAGATGTTGCCTGGCGGCCGCCAGCGCGTTGAGCGATGCGATGCGCGCGGCTTCCTGACCTTCCTTGACTGACAGGTTTTCTCCCAGCCGGCCGGAAATGACGAGCTTGCGGTTCACCACCGGGAGGGTGCCGCTCAGGAAGAGCAGATTCCCGGCAGCCGAGGATTCGACGTACGCCCCCAATGGGGTCGGCGGCACGGGCAGCATGAGCCCGAGCTCGCTGATCCGCGAACTTGGACCGCGGGCGACAGGTTGATTACCATTTGGCGCCGGCATGAGCTCCTCCATCAATTCGAATGTTTTCGCCGTTCACCATGGGTGCCGATTGCAAATAGAGCAAGGCATCCACGATTTCCGAGACTTGAACCAGTCGGGGAATCGGGTGAAGTTTTTTCAGGACTGCGTGGTCATCGTTGGCGTGCATCGGCGTATCAACGACGCCGGGCGAGATGGTATTGGCCCGGATCCCGTCGGCCACGTATTCCATCGCCAGAGCGCGGCTGAACGCCGGAATGGTGGACTTGGTGATGACGGGCAATGCAAGGTGGGCGCCGGCCAGCGGCTGGTCCGTCAGGATGGTGGAAATGCTCACGATGTGCCCGGACTTCTGTTTGCGCATTTGCGCAACCACCTGCTGCGTTATAAAAAAGTATCCGGCGACGTTTGTGCCGATCATCAATTCAAAATCCTCGGGCGTGTATTCGGTGAACGGCTTGGGCAGGTAGATGCCCGCGCTATTGACGAGGAGATCAATGCGGCCAAAGTGGCTGACGGCGGCGTCAGCCACTTTTATCGCCGTGTCCTTCTTGCCAATGTCACCATCCACGAGGACGAGGTCCCCGGAGGCTTTCAACTCCTTTGATTTGCTGATCGTGCGGGAATTGGCCACGACCTGGTAACCGCGCTCGAGCAGCGCCCGGGTAATGCCCAGGCCCATGCCGCTCGAGGCACCCGTAACGATGGCCGTTTGACGTTCATCACTTTTGGCATTCATGTTTTCCCCTTTTGCTTTCTCATTTTTGACAAATATCCGATGTTCAATGTTGCGCGGGAGTCGTCGCTCTTTCCTTACGGGGTTTAAAGGTCAGCCACCTTTCGCAATGAAGCCTGGAACCCCGGTCTCGATCACCGGGTTGAGCCTGCTTCTGGTTTGAATCCGGTTGATCTCGTCAAGGGCAGCTTCTGGAATTTCAGAGAGGTTGAAGTTCTCGCGAGCTCGATCCAGAGTTTTCGCCGTGGTAAGGACGGCCGTTCCACGTTGGATCGCCCAGGCGAGCAGGACCTGGGCTGGGGTCAGAGAGGTTTGCCGGGCAATGGCCAGAACGGCCGGATCTTCAAGTAGACCGGGTCGTATTCCATGTCCCAGTGGCGCAAATGCCAAAAAAACAATGCCCCTCTGCTTGCAGAACTCCAACAGCTCCGTCTGAG
Organism: uncultured Bifidobacteriaceae bacterium; assembly: GCA_964413165.1. Lineage (GTDB taxonomy): Bacteria > Verrucomicrobiota > Verrucomicrobiia > Limisphaerales > UBA11358 > UBA11358. The sequence continues at coordinate 312 of CAYPSF010000052.1, read as the reverse complement.
GCAGATACGGATGCGATTCAACCTGGACCACGGCCGGCTTGATCCTCGCGGCCTCATAGAGCGGAACCAGGTTTTCAAGCACAACGTCGGATAATCCAATGGCTCTGCACTTGCCCTGATCAGCGAGGCTTTCCATCGCTCTCCAGGTCTCCAGCAGAGTGACGCCTCGATCATAAATGATATTTCCGCCTTCGTCTCGCGGGTCCATGTTGTTTCCTGGTTGAAACGCGAAAGGGGTGTGGATCAGGTAAAGATCGACGTAACTGATTCCCAGGCGCTCGCGACTCGCATCGAACGCCGGTTCGACACGTT
>CAYPSF010000051.1:0-26419 GCA_964413165.1 uncultured Bifidobacteriaceae bacterium | reverse complement strand
CCCATGAACTTGCAGGCGTTCTCCACCAGGTTCTGCCAGATTTCCAGCAGGCGCGGACGGTCCCCCTCCAGCGTCACGTCCGCATCGGCCACCTGCACCACCACGCCACTCGCGGCAATGCGCCCGGCAATCAACCTGAGGGTCTCCGCCGCCAGTTCCCGGAACGTGACCCGCGCGGGGGGATCGGATTTGCGCCCCACGCGCGCCAGGCTCAACAGCTCGTCGAGCAGCTGGCCCATCTTGTCGGCCGCCGTCCGCATATAGGTCACGTCCTGTTTGACCCGTTCCGGGTCCGGCCGGGCCAGGTCCTGCTCCAGGTAACCAAGGAAAGTTTTCACCGTCACCAGCGGGCTTTTCAGGTCGTGCGACACCGTGTAGGTGAAGCGTTCCAGTTCGGAATTTTTCTCGTGCAACTCCTTTTCCTGGCGTTTGCGCTCGGTGATGTCACGGTAGGACCAGACCCGGCCAATGACCACCCCGGCCATCATCATCGGGAAGGAATGGCGTTCAAAAATGCGGCCGTCCTTGAAGACCAGCAGATCCATGCTCACCGCGTCGGAGTGAAAGAGCCCCTGCGCCTGCTTCAAAAACGCACCGGGATCGGACAGCTGCTCCAGCATGAAATCCAACCGGGCCTGGTCGTCTCCGGCCGCCGGGAGCGATTGGGGAATCTGCCAGAGCTCGGCAAACCGCTGGTTGGCTTTGATCAGTTTCCCCTGGTTATCCACGGCCAGAATGCCGTCGGCGGTGGATTCCAAGGTCACCTGTAGCTCGGTTTCGCTCCGGCGCAGCTCCGTCTCGATCCTTTTCAGGTCGGAGATGTCGGTGGTGATGCCGAAAACCTGCCAGCGATTTTCCGCCAGTTTCCGGACGGTCACAAACTGCTGCATCCAATGCCCCACCCCGTATTTGTCGATGCAGCGGAACTCGTTGCGGTAAAAAGGCAGGTCGTTCAGGAAGGCGTTTCCGGAATTCCAATTCATCTGAACGTGATCGGCATGATCGCGGCTGCGGGTCCAGGCCTGCTGGTAGCGTTCGCCGGGCGCCAGTTCCAGCGGCATCACCTTTTGCGCCGCCTCCTCATTCTGCACCGGAAAATCCCAGCGAAACGGCGTGTCCGGCTGCAACGCCTGTTCCCGCCAGTTTTCCGGGCCTTCCACCTGGCCAAAATTCAGGATGCAGCGGGTCTGAGTAATCACATTGAGCAGCCGTTCCTCGCTCTGGCGCAGGATTTCCTCGGCCTGTTTGCGTTCGGTGTCATCCTGAACCGCCGCCCGAATGCCGGTGATGGCGCCGTTTTCTCCCCGCAAGATCCGGTCGTTGACCAGCACCGGGAAGGTGGAGCCGTCCTTGCGCCGGAACATCCGGCCGAAAGCCTGCAGCGGCGGCGGCTCCCCGCCCAATTTCACCAGGGCGGCCCGGCGGGAGGTCTCCTCCTCGGCGGAAATTTTCCAGACAAATTGCCCGAGCAACTCTTCCGCGGTGTATCCCAGCATTTTCAGTTCGGTATTGTTGATGCGGACCAGGCGGCCGGCGGTGTCCACCTCATGAAAACCTACCGGGGCATTGTCGAACAAGTCCTTGAACTCCTCGTGACTCCGCTGCAACGCCTCCGCCGACTGCTTGAGCTCGGTGATATCGAACAGGATGCCCTGGGTGCCGATGACCTTTCCGTCCGCCCCAAATACCGGCAATTTCATGGCCCGCACAAACTGCTTCCGGCCTTCGGGACCCGTGTATTGTTCCACCTGCTCAATCGGCTGGTCGGTTTGCATGATCTGCCGATGCTGGTCCCCGCCGGCCGCGGCATACTTGACGGCCAGTCCGGTGGGATCCCGTCGGGCCGCTTCGCTGGCGGCAACTTCCTCGGGCTTTTTGCCCAGGAATTCCGCCGCCGGCATGTCCTTGAGCCGGCAAAACCAGGGGTTGACGAACACATAACGGCCTTCCCGGTCCTTGCGAAAAACCCCGACGGGCAACTGTTCCACGAGCGAATGATACAGCGCCTGCGATTCCTGCAGCGCCGCCTCCGTCCGTTTGCGCTCGGTGATGTCCTCGGAGATGCCCAGCAGGTATTCGGGTTCTCCGTTTGCGTTCAGGATCGGCACCTTCCGGGTATGCAGGATGCGTTCGCCCTGGTTGCGGGTTTGCAGCGGTTCTTCCGGAATGTCCACCACTTCCTTCCCACGCAGCACCTGCCGGTCCTTCTCGATCAGGCGGTCGGCCATCTCTTTTGGAAAAAAATCGTAATCGGTCTTCCCCAGTATGTCGGCCTCGGAACAACCCAGCAGGTTTTGTCCCGCGCGGTTGAACCGCACGAACCGGTGGGTGCCGGCTTCCTTCAGGAACAGCATGTTCGGCAAGTTATCGATAATTGAGTTCAGGAACGCATTTGTCCGGCGCAGTTCGGCGGTGCGCTCGGCGACCCGCTTTTCGAGTTCGTCACGCGACTGGCGCAAGGCTTCCTCCGCCTGCTTGCGCGCGGTGATATCCCGGGAGATGCCGAACGTGCCGATGATGTTTCCCCGGTCGTCGCGCAGCGGCAACTTGATCGTCGCCACCCAGGTGTCGGGACGATCAGGCCACGTTTCCCTTTCCTCCTTGGTCATCGGCTGTCCCGTCCGGATGATGGCTTGTTCATCCTCGTAGGCCTGCCGCGCGTGCTCCTCCGTGAAGAAGTCGAAGTCGGTCTTGCCCACCACCAGGTCGGGATCGCTCACGCCATGCGATTGGGCCTTGGCCTTGCTGATCCGGAGGAGGCGGCTTTCGCGGTCCTTGAAGTAGATGTTGTCCGGCACGTTGTTCATGATGGCCTGCAACAGGAACCGTTCCCGGTCCAGTTCCGCGGTGCGCTCGATGACGCGCTTTTCGAGTTCGTCCCGCGACTGGCGCAAGATTTCCTCCGCCTGTTTGCGCTCGGTGATGTCGTTGGTGATCGCCAGGAAATGGCGAAATTCCCCGGTCGCGTTTCGCACCACGCTCATGTGCAGCAGTCCCCATAATTCTTTTCCGGATTTGGTGAGATACCGTTTTTCGGTGCGATACGTGGCCAGTTCGCCGCGCAGCAGGCGTTGGACGGATTCGCTGTCTTTCTGGATGTGGTCGGGATGGGTGATTTCGGGAAAGGTCATCGTTTGCATCTCGGCCACGGAATATCCGAGCAGGAAGGCAAAAGCCGGGTTCACCTGGATAAAACGCAACGACTGGTCGAGTATGGCCATCCCGATCAGGCCTTCTTCGAAGACCCGCCGGAAGCGTTCCTCGCTCTCCCGCAACGCCTCGGCCACCTGCGACCGCTCCTGGTAAAACCGGGCGCGCTGGTGCCGCCAGATTGCGCCGACGCCCGCCCCCGCGCCCAGGAGCAGGACGCTCCCCAGCAGGATGATCATCCAGAGCCGCTCGCGTACCGGTGCATAGACTTCGGCAATATCGATGCGGGCGACCAGGAACCACGGTGAATCGGGGACGGCGCGCACACAGGCAATCACCGGCATATCACGATAATCACGGCCCTCGACAATGCCGGTCTGTCCCAGGGCAGCCTTCACCGCTGGCCGGTTGGTTTGGTCCAGGGGAAGGCGCAGGGTGAGGGCCGCATTGGTTTGAAACTTGAGTTCCGTCAGGAAGAGCGCTTCGTTTCCTTCCCGGCGGACGAGCAAGGTCTCGGCCGTCTCGCTGGGCGCCGGCCAGCGGTTGATGAACGGATAGAGATAAGTGGCCGGGTTGATCCGCAACGCAAGAACGCCCAGGGCCCGGCCGGGGTCCGGCCCGCTGAAAATGGGCACCAGCAACGTCAGATAGATTTGCTGGTTATGCTCGTTCCGGTGAAAATCCTGAAAGGCAATCTGCCGCGAACGCAGAACTTCGGCGACCTGCCCGGCGACCACGGCGGAGACCGGCGCAGCCGCGGCGGGGATGGAGATCTGCTCCACGCCCTGGGTATCCAGCAGGAACACACGGTCGTACTGATAATCGGCCTGGTGTTTGCCCAGCCAGGCCCGAAGCTGTCCCTGTGCCTCGGCATCTTCGGGGTGATCGAGAGAACGTTGCAACAGCCCGGAAAAAGCGGCGTTGTTGAAGAAGCCGGCAGCGTCCCTCAACCGCTCCTTGCGATACTGCGACAGTCCATCCACCTTCAGTTCGGCGATGGCGGAAAGCTGCTGCCCGATCCCGGCACGGAATTGACGCTCGACGTGCCGGTAGTAAAGGGTGCCCCCCACGACAATTCCCAATAACAAAACGGCAAAACCCAGGACGAGCGGATACCAGGCGCGCCCTTGGGCCTCTTCATCGGCTTCCATAGGTGGATCGGATTGTTGAAGCGACGACACGAAATGGCAATCCACAATTTTCCGGGGGGCACCAGCCGAGCACACGTTGATACTGCGACCGGCCAGATTGCCAGGTTTGAGCGGGAACGCCAGAGTCATCCGGCAGGACATTTGATCTCGCGCGCCCGCTGCCGTCGCCATGACCCAGTGCACCCCACCGCGCCCGGTGACAACGTCCGACTGCCACTCCCGGCCAACTTGGAACTTGGAACTTCACGCGTGGAACCCTAGTTTGCCCCCATGTTTCGTCCGTGCATCGACCTGCATGAAGGCAAAGTGAAGCAAATCGTCGGCGGCACGCTCGGTGATTCCGGCCCGCGCACGAATTTTGTCTCCGACCGCTCCGCCGCGTGGTTCGCCGGGCTTTACCGGCGCGACGGCCTGGCGGGCGGCCATGTCATCATGCTCGGCCCGGGCAATGACACCGAGGCGCGGGCGGCACTCGCGGCGTTCCCGGGCGGATTCCATATCGGCGGCGGCGTCAACGAGCAAAATGCGCGGGGCTGGCTCGACGCCGGGGCTTCGCATGTCATCGTCACCAGCTGGGTTTTTCGCGAAGGGCGAACGGATTGGGAGCGGCTGGGCGAACTCGTCCGGACCGTCGGCAAAAACCGGCTGGTGCTGGACTTGAGCTGCCGCAAACGCGGTGAAAATTATTTCATCGTGACCGACCGCTGGCAGAAATTCACCGAAGTGACCATCACCGCGGACACGATCAAAAAACTGGCCGGCAGTTGTGCGGAATTCCTGGTTCATGCCGTGGACGTGGAAGGTTTGTGCCGGGGCATTGACCGCGAGCTGGTGGAAAAGCTGGGCCAATGGACGCCGATTCCGATGACCTATGCGGGCGGCGCGAATTCTCTGGCGGACCTGGAGGAGGTCACGCGGCTGGGCCGGGGCAAGGTGGACCTGACCATCGGCTCGGCGCTGGACATCTTCGGCGGGACCGGCGTCAAGTACGACGACGTGGTAAAATTCAACCGCCGCCGGACCGGCCAGCCCGGCAGCTGAAAATTTCCAGTTTCGTTTTGCGCCGATTTATGGTAATTGTCAGTAGAATCAATGACTCGATGCGTCATTCCCCGGCAGACCTGTCCCACCCGGATTTCACGTGCCTTGATGGTCTGCACCGGTTTCTGGTTCTGCCTCACCACTGTTTTGAACGCCCAAAATGCCGGCCCGACGGCGGGTGCGAAATCCGCGGCTTACGGCTCGACGTGGGGGCAGGAGCAGTCCCGGCCGGCGCTGGCCGCATTTGAGTCCTGGGCCGGCCGCTATGCCATGGCGGCCACACCCGAAACAAAGGCCGGGTTGGTTCCGGAAGGGGTGGCGCTGGCGAAACAGCGGCGTGCCGTGCTGGCCGCCCTGATTAGAAGCGACCCGGAAAGGGCACTCGCCCTGGCCGTCCCGGCATCCATCCGCAGCCAGTTGCCCGAGGCGGTTTCCGCCGGATTGGAATCCCGGGTTTCGGGCATCGGCGACTTTTCCGTTCTCGGGTTCCTGGCCGCCACGAATGGACCCGCGGTGGAACCCATGCAAAGGCTGGTCCGGCTCAACGGTCAAACTTACCGCGCGTTCGTTTATGGCCGGCGTCTGGGCGAGACCACAAAATTCGGCATTCCCCTTCATGGTATCGCGCTTGATGGAGTGATGGCGGTGCATGAAGACGCACTGCGCGAACTGGAAGCGGATGAGCCTTCCGGGCCGGCCGGCCCGGTGGTTGACCTGCGCGGCGCGGCGGACAAAGCCGTCTCCGGGCCGCCGGTGCTCGGTGAAGCCGGAAACCGGATTTACCGCTTTGTCTCGCGTGAGCAGCTCCGGCAGGTTGAAGCCAGGTTGGAGGCGGCCGAGGCGGGAATCGATCCCCGGCCGCGGCAACCGGCAGCCCAAATCCTGAACGACAGTGGCACTTCCGGCGCGATCGGCACCTCTGAGTCGCCCAGTCTGGCGTCGCCCTGGACAACCGGCGGTAAAAATGTCCTGATCATCCGCGTTGATTTTTCGGATCTGCCCGGGGGTCTGGCCAGCGCTACGACCATCCAGAATCTGGCTGACAGCCAGGTCAGTCCGTATTACCTGAAAAGCTCCTACCAGCTCACCAGTGTGACCAACACCGTCACCAGCCTGGTTTATCGGATGCCGCAGACCGCCGCCTATTATGCGATCAATGGCGCCAACTTCCCGTTGCAATCCGACGCCCAGGCGGCGGCTTCCGCCGATTACACCGTGGCCGGTTACGACCGGATCATCGTGGTCTTTTCCAATCTCGGCGGCATTCCCGGATCCCAGATCAGCTATGGCGGCCTCGCCCAGGTCGGCGGGCCCGACGTCTGGTGCAATGGCGAATTTGATTTCCGGGTCATCGCCCACGAGCTGGGTCATACCTACGGCCTGCCCCATGGCAATCTCTGGCAGGTCAGCGACGGCAACCCCATCAGCCCCGCCGGCTCGGAGGTGGAATACGGGGACGATTTTGAAACGATGGGCGCCAATTACGCCAACAGCCAGGCGACCGACTTCAATGTCTGGTTCAAAAACTACCTGGGCTGGATTGCGTCCACCCAGGTGGTGACCGTGACCACCAGCGGCACCTACCGGGTGTACGCCTTTGATCACGACAATTATCTGGCGGCGCCGGGTGAAACGCTGGGGCTCAAGGTCTTCAAGGACGTCACCCACAATTATTGGATCTGCTGCCGGCGCGATTTCACCGGCAATGCATCCCTGACCAATGGCGTCTATGTCATCTGGGGTTACACTTATATGCGCCAGAGCGATTTGATCGACATGACCACGCCCGGCAGCAGCGATCAGGATGCCGGGCTGGGCATTGGCGCAATCTTCAATGATGCGGCCACCGCCCTGACTATTCATCCGCTGGCCACGGGGGGCGTCGCGCCCAACGAATACCGCGACGTCCAGATTATTTTCGGCACCCTGCCGCCGCTGGCGCCCACGATTTCAAAGCAGCCATTTAGCCTGACCGCATGGCTGGGCACCACGGCAACGTTTGAGGTCACGGCCGGCGGCAATCCGGCGCCGGTTTATCAGTGGCAACGCAAACCCAATGGCAGTTCAACCTGGAACGTTTTGTCAGACAACGGCGACTATGGCGGTTCGGGCAACACCAATTTGACCGTCAACGTGGCGGACCTGGCCATGAGCGGCGACCAGTTCCGATGCCTGGTCACCAACAGCGCCGACAGCGTCACCAGTTCGCCCCCCGCAACATTGACGGTCAGTTCGGGACTTGTGGTCACGACACTGGCCGGACAGGCCGGCAACGGCGGTCTGGCCGATGGTGCCGGAACCAACGCCCAGTTTTATTATCCGTGGAACCTGGCCACGGACCGGGGTGGAAATGTTTACGTGGCTGATTATTTCAATGGAGTCATCCGCAAATTGACTCCAGGCGGCGTGGTCAGTACCCTCGCCGCGGGATTCTTCGCCCCGGAGGGCGTAGCGGTGGATGCGGCGACCAATGTTTATGTTGCCGACACCGCGCACCAGGTCATCAAAAAAGTCACCCCCGATGGCAATGCGACTGTTCTGGCCGGTTCACTCTTTACCACCGGCACCAACGACGGGGTGAATGGCAGCGCCCTGTTCAACGGTCCCAGGGGGATTGCGGTGGACAGCGCCACCAATATTTATGTCGCCGATACACCGAGCAGCACCATCCGGAAGATCACCCCGGCAGGCGCGAACTGGGTGGTCACCACCATCGCAGGGTTGGCCGGCAGCACAGGAACCGCGGACGGCACCAACGGGGATGCGCGCTTCAACCAGCCCCGCAGCCTGGCGGTTGACTCCGCACGAAACATCTATGTCGCGGACGCCTTCAACGACACCATCCGCAAGATCACTCCGGACGGCACCGGCACCAACTGGATCGTCACCACCCTCGCCGGACAGGCAGGCGTTTCTGGCTACCGCGACGGCAATGGCACCGGCCAGGGCGGCCAATCTTCCGCATTGTTTTATTCGCCGTGCGGCATCGCCGTGGATGGTGCCGGTACGGTCTATGTGGCTGACACTTACAACCAATTGATCCGCAAAATCACCCCGCAAAGCGTGGTCAGCACCCTGGCCGGACAGTACGCTGTCAGCGGGGACGTCGATGGTTTTTACACCAATGCCCAGTTCAACTACCCGTACGGTGTCGCCGTGGACAATGCCGCCAACCTGTACGTGGCGGACACTTACAACCACGTCATTCGCGCCGGCCGGGTCGCTTCCGTCACGATTCCTAAATTGGCCATGGCCTGGTCCAATCACTTCACAACCGTGTCCTGGCCGGTCCCGATACAAAATTTCAATCTCCAGTCCGCCACCAATCTGCCGGCGACGAACTGGACCTCCGTGAGCACCCTGCCCACCGTTCTAAACGGGCAAAATTACGTGACGAATCCGGCTTCGGGCGGAACCCTGTTCTTCCGGTTGAAAAAACCGTAGCCGCCCGGCATCGTGAAAAGCAAACCGCCGCCGGGAGAACAACACCGGCGGCGGCTCACGGGAGAACAACCCACTTACTGAACACTATCAGGATTTGACCGGCTCGATCTTTGTCGGCGTCATCATTTCCTTGCCGTCCTTTTCCTTGACGGTGCCGGTGACCGTCACTTTCTCGGCGGTGCCGCCGCAAATGGGATCGTGCGCCTTTTTGCTCACGTCATTTTGCTTCAGGTAATAATTGACGGTTTTGCCGTCCTTTTCGACCTGGACGACGTTTTCGCATTCCTTGGTTTCATGCAAGGTGCATTTGCCGCAGACCATGGAACCGGTAATGGTGACTTCATCCTTGTCGGCAGTGTCTACGGCCAGCAGGCGCGAGGTTGAAGCCGCCAGCAAGCAGCCGGCGGCAAGGGCCAGGAACAGCATGGATTTTTTCATATATTTTCGTTTTTTTGGTTTTCGTGTTCGAGGGTAAGACACCAGGATTAATAATTATGTTCAATAAAATTAATACACTGGTCACCCGGCCGCCGGTTGCGCGGCGAACAATTCGGTGACGACGATCTGGAATTCGGGAATCAACGCCTCGGCCAGCACCTCGCTGCCGGCCAGGATGCCCTTCATGGCCAATCCCCATTCCGTGCTGTGGTAAACCTCCACGTTGTCGTAACGCGGGTCGACCATCCATAACCGCGGGACGCGGATGTCCTCGTAAAGCTGTTTTTTGACGACGGTGTCGGAACGATGGTCTTCGGTGCTGACAATTTCCACCGCCAGCCAGAGTTTACCCGTGGCCGCGGTCACCAGCGCCAGGTCGGGACAAAGCAGGGTGGTGCGGGAAATGCGGACCTGGTCCCGCGGGGCGAGCAACCGGATGGCGGCCAGATTCGCGACGCTGGCAGCCATCAACGCATGCAGGCGGTCGCAAATTGCCTCGTGACGCATACCCGGCGCCGAACGCGGCAGCGACGCGCCGTCCAGGATTTCCTCGTACGGCCGGTTCACGGGCCAAAGGAAAGCAACGTTTGACGCGGTCGGCAAGCGGTGTTTTTACCGGTGATTTTCCCGTTAAAACAAGCTTGCCACCGTCGCCAGCAGCAGGTAGAGTTTGCGCTCTTTTGATATATTTATGGCAGTAAAAATTCGCATGAAACGCGTCGGGGCCAAGAATGCCCCGGTATTTCGCATTGTGGTGGCTGACGGTCGCAGTCCGCGCGACGGCAAGTTCATCGAGGAAATCGGGACCTATCAGCCGTTGAAACTGGGCGACAATTTCACGCTCAAGCTCGACCGCGCCCAGTACTGGGTCAGCAAAGGCGCCCAGCCGAGCGAAACCGTCGCCAGCCTCATCAAGAAGGCCGGCAAAGCGGTCCCCGCCGCGGCCTGATCAATCTGGATTTTTGAGACGCGATGCAGGCGTTTTTGGAATACGTCGTCAAAGGCCTCGTGCAGCATCCCGACGCGGTGAACATCACGCCGGTGGAACGCGCGGGGCTGACGGTCTATGAGTTGCGCCTGGACCCGTCGGACGTGGGCAAGATCATTGGCCGGCAAGGCGTGACGATCAATGCCATCCGCTCGTTGTTGCTGGCCGGCAGCGCCAAACAAGGGCTCCGTTGTTCGGTGGAAATTGTCGAAGACAAGCCGGCTTGAATCGTCGTCGTCGAGGTTCGAGGACGACGACGAGGGCGAGGACGATTAAGTGAAAATTGACGTGTTGACCTTGTTTCCGGCGATGTTCGCCGGTCCGCTCGACGAGAGCATCGTCAAACGGGCGCGCGACAAGGGCGTGGTGGACCTGAAGATCCACCACCTGCGCGATTGGGCGCACGACCGGCACCGGACCGTGGACGACCGGCCGTTCGGCGGCGGGCCGGGGATGCTGTTGAAGCCGGAACCGCTCTTTGAGGCCGTAGAAAGTTTGCGGCGCGAAAAAACGCGCGTGATTTTGCTGTCGCCCGCCGGGCGGCCGTTCCAACAGGCCATCGCGCGCGAACTGGCGCAGGCGGATGATTTGCTGCTCGTCACCGGCCATTACGAAGGCTTTGACGAGCGGGTGCGGGAAGCGCTGGCGGACGACGAGTTGTCCATCGGCGACTATGTGCTGACGAACGGCGCGTTGCCCGCGATGGTGGTGATCGACGCCGTGGTGCGGCTGTTGCCCGGGGCGCTGGGTGACGACGAAAGTTCGCACGACGAATCGTTCAGTGACGGGCTGCTGGAATATCCGCATTACACGCGGCCGGCGGAGTTTCGCGGGATGAAGGTCCCGGACGTATTGGTGTCCGGCCATCACGCCGAGATTGAAAAATGGCGCCGCGAACAGGCGAGAGTGCGGACGAAGGAACGAAGACCGGATTTGCTGTAGCGGCGGTGGTGATCGCCGAAAAAAATGCGGCGCTTACCGGGCGACGTACAAAATTTAAGAGATTTTATGAACCAGGCATTACAGGACAAAATTGAATCGGAACAGTATCGCAAGGACAACGCGAAATTCGCGGTCGGCGACAACGTGCGCGTGCACACCAAGGTCGTGGAAGGCGACAAGGAACGCATCCAGATTTTCTCCGGCGTCGTCATCGGCAAACGCGGTCACGGCCTGAACGAGACGTTCACCGTCCGGCGCATCAGCTACGGCGAAGGGGTGGAACGCGTGTTTCCGCTGCATTCGCCGCGCGTGGACAAGATTGAAGTGGAACGCCAGGGCTCGGTGCGCCGCGCCAAGCTGACCTACCTCCGCAAACGCCTCGGCAAGGGCGCAACCCTCGTCCGCGAAAAGGAAGAAAAGGTTGTGGAAGCGGCCAAGTAATTCCACGCATAAAAATTTAAAAGGCGAGGCGCGAGCCTCGCCTTTTTTACTTCTCTTTCCCCGCCGGTGTGATAAGCTGTATTTATCATGAACCGGATTGCCATTCAATTTCTGGATGAAGGATTGCACCGCGCCTTGTTCGATGCCATGCCCATGCCCGTTTTCGTCGTGGACGAGGAGGTCAGTATCCTGGAATACAACGCGGCGGCGGCGCAGCTGTTCGGATCGGACAAGCCGGCGATCCTGGAACGGGGCGGCGGCAACGTATGGCATTGCCTGCACGCGGCGGAGGCGCCGGGCGATTGCGGCCATGCCCCGGCCTGCCGGAATTGTGTGGTGCGGGAATCGGTGCGGGATGCGGCCCAGGGACGCCGGGTGACCCGCCGATGGGCGGAAATGGAGCTGATGCTCAAGGGCCAGCCGGCCAAGGTCAGCCTGCGGGTGAGCTGCCAGCCGTTCGTCTACCGGAAAAGTTCGCTGGTCCTCCTGGTCCTTGAAGGCCTGAATGATTGAATCCGCCGGCCGGCTCCGCCTCGGACCGGGGTGCGCCTGAATTGTCCGGACGGCTGTTCAGCCCAGGTGATTGGCCACGTCGTTCGCGCCGGCGACGACTTCCTTGCGGGTCTTCAAATCGCGGATGCGGACATAGGCGTCGCTTTCCAGGCGCGCGGTGTGGGCCACCTTCAAATCCTGCGCGCGTTTGAATTGCTTGTCCGGCTTTACGGGCGTAAGCGGGTAATCCACGGCATATCCCGCCGCGCGCAGGTCCTGCACGAGTTTGAGCGAGGGCGAACGGAGTGTTTCATCCTCGATGAGCACGTAGACATCCATTGGCGAATCGAATTTGGGGAGCAGCCCGCGCGCCCGGAGCAGTTCCAGCAGCACCACGTCGCCCATGCCAAAGCCGAGCGCCGGCAGGTCCACCTTGCCGCCGCTGACGAGTTTGACGAGGTTGTTGTAACGGCCGCCGCCGGCAATCGCGCGGAATTCGCCCTTCGCATCAAATGCCTCGAACACCGTGCCGGTGTAATACGCCAGCCCGCGAATGACGTGGTAATCCACCTTCACAAACTCGCGCAGCCCGCGCGCGGCCAGGTTGTCGAGAATGCTCTGCAGCTCCACGGTCGGCTTGCCGGATTCGATGAATTGCGTCACGTCGGCCAGCGAAAAACCCAGCGCCGACAATTTCGTTTCACTCTCTTGCGGCGGCGTGCGCTCCAGTTTGTCGATCGTCTGGAAAAATTCATATTCGTCCGATTTTTGGGACGGCGACACGCCATCCCTCCCGGCCTCGTAGAATTCGTGCCAGGCGTTGCGGCTGCTCAGGCGAAGGACGAAATCCTCGCTGGTCAACCCAAACGCGCGCAACGTGTCAATGAGCAGCGCGATGAGTTCGGCGTCCGCCGCCGGATCGGTTTCACCGATGAGATCGGCGTTGAACTGGAAATGTTCGCGCAACCGGCCCTTCTGCTGGCGTTCGTAGCGGAACAGCTGGGGGATGGCAAACCACTTGACGGGTTTTTTGTAATTCCGTTCGTGTGCAGCCACCATGCGCGCCAGCGTGGGCGTCATTTCCGGCCGCAATGCCACGGCGCGGTCGCCCTTGTCGGCAAAATTGTAAAGCTGGCCGACGATTTCCTCGCCGCTCTTGGTGGTGAACAGTTCGAGCGGTTCGAGCGGCGGGCCGTCGTATTCACGGAACCCGTAACGCCGGGCGGTGGTGCGCCATTGCTCAAAGATGTATTGGCGGGCATCGGCGCTCCACACATCGGAGTGCGGGAGCGGTTCGGGATAAAAATCGCGGAATCCGGGCAATCGTTCCATATGACCGCTCTAAGCTAAAAGGCCGGGCACAAAAAGAGAAGGCGAATCGGAAATTTAACCGCGCTGGACCGGGATAAATTTTGGATTGCGGTGGCAGAGCGCAGCGGCGACACCGCTTTTCGTGTGATCGCTGGCTTCCGAAAGCGGCGTGGCGCTTCGCTTCCCGCCGCAGTCCAAAACGCGACAACCGCGTCAGCCCGTTTCACGAAACCGTGTTTATCCGTGGTCATCCAGTGGATCAGTTTCGCGGCGGAGATTGTAATGTTTGAGCGGACCTTCCCGGATCACGGGCCGGTGGACAGGACAAACCGGGCGAGGCCCAGGGCAGCTCCGCCCAGGATCAGCCAGGTCGAGTTGACGCGAAAGAATAGCAGCCAGACGGCGGCGGCCACGGCGAACGAAACGGTCAGCCAATCCACCAGCGCGGTCCGGCCCAACTGCCAGGTGACCACGAGCATGAGCGCCAGCGAAGCCACGTTCAACCCGTCGAGAAAGCCGCCCGCCAGGCGCGACTGGCGCAGGCGCGACGCGAACGGCCCGATGATCGCCGCCAGCACAAACGCCGGCAGGAAAATGGCCACCGTAGCCAGCAACGCCGCCTGGGGGCCGCCCAGGATATACCCGATAAAGGTGGCGGTGGTGAGCAACGGTCCCGGGGTGAACTGGCCGACGGAAATGGCATCCAAAAGCTGGCCGTCAGTCAGCCATTGCCGGTGTTCGACCAGGTCGGTACGCAGAAACACCAGCAGCACGTAACCGCTGCCGAACAGGACGGAGCCGACCTTGAGGAAGAACAGGCACATGGGCCAAACGCTGAAGGGCGTCATGGTACCCGCCGTCGAAAGCAGTTGGAATCCCGGCGTGGCTCCCAACAGCGGCGTCAGGCCGGACATTGCCTCCCGGGGTTGGGCCGCGGCGCGGGCGGCAAGCATGAGCAAGGCCGGGAACAAAAGCACCCACAACGGGTTGACGGCCATAAAACTCATCGCGACGGCTCCCGTACCGATGATGGCGAGCAGCCGGGTTTTGACCGCGGTGCGCCCCAGATTCCACATCGCCTGCGCCATAACCGCGATGATGACGGGTTTAACGCCGTAGAGCAGTCCTTCCGCCTGCGGCAGTTTCCCGTACTTCACGTAAGCGCTGGCAATGAGGCTGACGATGAGCGCCGCCGGCAGGATGAAACAAATGCCGCCCACCAACATTCCCAGCCAGCCAGCCCGGCGATATCCGATGAAGATGGCCATCTCGGTCGAGTTCGGTCCGGGAATGAGGTTGACGATGCCCATCAAATCGAGGAATTCCGTCCGCGAAAGCCAGCCGCGCCGGACCACGACTTCCTGTTCCATCAAAGCGATGTGCGCCGCCGGGCCGCCAAAGGCGGTGGCCCCGAGCCGCAGAAACAAGGCCGCCACCTCAAACAGATTGGCGACTTTTCTCAGGGGTGCGGAATTCATTGTAACGGTCTTTAATCAGACATGCCTGCCCACCGGCGCACCCAACCACCGGGATGCAGGAGCGGCGCAGCCCGGATATCGCAGAATCCGTGCCATTGTTTCATGCCCGAAGGACAATGAATATTATCAATTAGGAAAACAGGAATCCAGAGATTCATTTCCTGATTTTCGGCGTTGCCCGTTCGGGCGCCGGCGGGTGCCGGTTCAATGCCGCAAGCGGAAGAATCCGTTCGAGGGCGTAAGCGGCAGCGGCACGACGAGGTAATTGCCCATAATGTTCGAGGCTGTATTGACGGGTGCCCACGAATTGGGCTTGAGATTGGGACTGAATTCGATCGCGCAGTTGGAGGCCCAGTGGGGATAAATGACCATGAAATTGGTGCCGTAAGGAATGCCAAAGACTGCCAGCCTGTCGGTCGCGGGAATCGGGTCAAGGGTACCGGGCAAGGTGAAGGGTGGCAGATTGGTCACGGGAATTGAATTGGTTGCCGGGGGAATGATCCAGATGTTGACGTTGGGGGAATTGGTCGCCGTGAGCGTGGGAAAACCGGTTTCAATGTGGCCGATCAACCGACGCAAAAATTGCGGGTTGGCGTCCACGATCACGATGAGGTCATACCAGCCGCCATTGTCGGTTCCGGCAAAAAAGAGGTTGGTGCCCTGACTGCCGGAGAGCACGGTGTTGGTCCACGGCCCTGTCAAACCATAGCCGTCGGCAATGGTGAAATTGACGCCGGCGGCGGTAGAATTTTGCAGGACGAGCGTGACGCTGCCGGCGCCGGGATTGATCAGCGAATTCACTTCCAGCTGGCGGCAATCCAGGTTGAGCAATCCGGCAAACCGGCGCTGGAAACCATTCGGGCCGTAGCAGGTGAAATCATAGGGACCGCCGTTGCCGGCGGCGACCGCAAAGGAGTCATTCATTGCACCGGACGGGCCGACATCGTATTGCCAGGGACCGTCCATCCGGTAAGCGTTGGGATAAATCGCAAAGTGCACGGGCGCGGCGCCGGCGTTGGTCAGGACAACGTTGAACTGATGCGCGTCGCAATCGGTCATGGCGTTGGCGTTGGGCTGGTAAGGCAGCGGCATGGCCAGCCGCGTGCCCGGCTCCTGCACCGGAGGTACCTGGGGCGAAGGCACGGGGGGAGAAACCGGACTGGTGTTCACCGGGGTCACCTCGGGTAAGGCGGGATAGGTCAGGTCGGGATGGGCAAAATCGAAGGCCGAGGTCAGGTCGCCGCAAACCTGCCGCCGCCAGGCGCTGATATTGGGTTCGGGCACGCCGGTCCAGGTTTCGAGAAAACGGATGATCGAGGTGTGGTCAAACACCTGCGAACAAACCCGGCCGCCGCGCGTCCACGGGGAAATGATCAACATCGGCACCCTCACCCCCAGGCCGATGGGCAGGCCGCCGACAAATTCATTCGTGGTTCCCGACGGGGGCACCGGCGGCGGCGTGTGGTGGAAAAAACCACCGTTCTCGTCGTAGGTGATGATGAACACGGTCGAAGCCAATGCCGCCGGGTTGGAGGCCAGCGCGTCCAGCAATTGCCTGACGAAGTATTCCCCGTTCGCCGGAGAAAACGGAGGATGTTCCGAAAGTTCCCATGGCGGCATGATCCAGGAAACCTGGGGCAGTGTTCCGTTGGTGACATCGTGCTGGAAAGCGGCAACCACATCGGCCACCGGAGCCACGCCACGGTCATAAAGCGGGTTTCCGGGCACGGCATTCTGGTATTGGGCAAACCAGGGCAACGCATCGCCGAACCAGTCATCACTCCGGCGATAAACTCTCCAGGTGATGCCCGCCGCCTGCAACCGCTCCGGATAAGTCGTCCACCCAAACCCGCCGGTCGGCACACTGTTGTCAATTGCCGGGCCGCCGCCCGTCCCGTTCGGGTCGATCATGCCGGTAAACAGGTAAAGCCGGTTGGGAAAGGTCGGCCCCATCACCGAACAATAATTGGCATCGCATATGGTGTAGGCATCGGCCAGCGCATAGTAGAACGGCAGATCGCTGCGCGTGTAATACGCCATGGCGGCCGAACCGTTGACCGAGACCCATTGATTCCATCGGCCCAGGTTCCAAACGGCGTGCTCACCCGCCCAATCGTGTTCGACATCATTCAGGCATTGAGCCGAGGTATGAAAGGGCAGGACATAGTTGGTGCTCTGCGGCTGGTAAAAAGCGTTGTACCCGTTCTGGAAAATCAGGGCGCTGTGGTCGTTGAACCCGCGCACCCCCCGGAGGGACCCGAAGTAGTGACTGAAAGAACGGTTCTCCTGCATCAGGATCACGACATGCTGAACGTCCTGAATCGTGCCGGCCATCGCCCGCCCCGACGACCACGCCAAGGCCGAAAAACCCATGGCCCATACCGTCGCCTGGAGAAAACACTTCGGAATACCAGTCACGGAGAAATCACCGGGGACTCCAATCGCTTGAAGGGAAAACTCGATTGTCGATCAGGTTGTTCATTAACAGGTAACATCGATAGCATAATTCAGACTGATTTTTATGCAAGGGGAAAAGGGATTTTGGGCGGCGTCCAATCGCCGGTCAATCACGGACGGACAACTCATTGAAGCGCAGGACATTCAAACGGCGGCCCCAACGCCGCATGGTTATCGACCCAAAAATATTTTTCCGGAAAGAAGGAAAGCGACCCTAGGCTGCATTGCATTTTCCATCGTCCGAAGACCGGGAACATTCGGCGCCCCGCGGCCATGGGTCGGGCCGGAGTTTACAGCGACGCTTTTTGCGGCGTGAGCTTGAGGACGTCGCCGCGCATTTCCTTGCCGGCTTTGAATTTGACCATGGCGCGCGCGGGAATCGGCACGTCGGTGGCCGGCGAATTGGGATTGCGGCCGACGCGGGCCTTACGGACCTTGACTTCAAAGACGCCGAAATTGCGCAGTTCCACCTTGTCTCCCTTGGCCAGCGCCTCGGCGATATAATCCAGGGTTTTCTGCACCACGTCGAACACTTGCTGTTGGACGAGGCCGGTTTCGTTGCTGATGCGTACAACCAAATCACGTTTTGTGAGCGTCATAATTTTTTATCAGGTTGGAGGGATTATCATTGAACCAAACGAATTGTCCAGAAATCAGTGGCGAGATTATCATCGGTTAAGAAAGCATAAGGCAACTTAAAATAACCCTCCGGGCCGCAGTGGTCTCCCCACGAATTGCGAATAACAAACCATTGCTTGGCCTCATCGTAGCCGACTCCCACCACGGACTGGCCGCCGATGGCCGGCTCGCCGGGTTTGGGCAACGAGATGGCATCGGCCGTACAACTGCCGCGCCGGCCCTGGTCGTAAACCGGCGGACACAAGTCAACCCGGGCCGGAAGGATTCCGAGCCGTTCCACGGGTGCGGCATAAAGATGGTCCCGCTGGTCCGGCAAATCAGGCAGCCAGCCATAACGGGCAATCTTATAGTTCATAAGTTTTATTGTCTTTTCGTAATCAACAAATTTCTTTTAATTATTCAAATTCAACGGGTTTTGTCCATAAGAAAAGCGGCTTTCCTTCGCCACCGGGCGCTTAGCACTTTACAGTTTTGATGTGAATTTGCCGAGCAGGCATGTGATTGAAAGCCGTTCCAGGGTGCAACCGGCTCTGTCGTCCCCGGCATTTCCACCGGCGTAGCGCAAAGGGCTGTCCCGGTGATTCCGCAAATCGGGCAGCAAGCCTTAACGAGCAATTAACAGTTCATACTTAATTGCCGGCTTTTGCCACCAATGTTTTTTGATGGAGACCTGCGACGCTGATGTTTTCAGCGCGCAGGCGGTTACCAGGTCAACCCGATGCCAAGCCGGTAGAGGAAGCTGCTTTCGCCTTTGCTGGGCAGATCTAAGTTGGCCCCGGCGAAGAGGAATGAACTGTCCCCGATGTAGTATTCAAAGCTGGCCTCCGGGCCGGTATGCCAAACCGTGGCTGTTGTGTCGTAGGCAATGCCGCCGCTCCATCCGGTGTTCAACCACAACTGCTTGTAGATGTGCCACGAGTAGTCGGAAAATATATCCGTTTCACCGGCGAAGGAAGGCTCCCACGACAAACTCTGGGCCACCCCCACCCAAACATTTGGAGCCTGCTTAAACGGGTCGACCGAGAGGGAAACATCAATGCCGAATTGAGTGTCGCCGGTTTTGGGGGCGGTAACTCCACTGCCACTCAGTGTCAGTTCGTAAGAACCGTATTCCTTCCCGGTATCCCCGCTCGCCGAGTTGGTGCTGGCGATAAGGGCCGGAGCCGCCGAGGCATTCGCAGCCGCATCATTTGTTTGCGCATTTAATCCAACTGCAGCCGCAACCGTGATGGCGCTTACGGCGATGATTCGTTTCATGATTTGATTTATTACTCGGCGTTCATCGGCACGATGGTTGAGATCATCAGCATCTTGCACAGGTACATTGCCTGCTGTTTGGTTAACTTGTTGCCCGTCAAATCAATCTGCACGGCCGAGGCAATCACACTGTCGCCCGATATGGTATCCTTGTATTTCATCGTGCCGTTCAAGGAAGCAATCGAGCTATCGGTTTCAAAAAATGCCGATTCGTCCTGGGCGGCGGAGAACACGGCTGATTCGCCTGGCGGCGGTTCGTTAAGGCGAATATCGAACTCGTACTGACCTTCGCCGTTGGACTTGCGATTGGGCGATTCAACCCAACGGATATTTCCCGAAAGTCGATCCGCCAGTTGACGGCCATCCACCGAGTAGACCGCCGTTACGTTCTGAAAATACCAGACATTGCGGGCATAGTCGTAAAGCATCGCGCCGTTGAGCGTAACTTCGGGATAGATTTGTACCGGGCCGGCGGCCATAACGTGATTTTGGAATTCCATTTTATCGTATTTGGTCACCGTGATACCGACGGTCTTGCCATTGACGTTTTTTGTCAGGTTGATGGCATCCTGTTTAATTTTGGCGATCATGCCGCTGGCCTGCGGCGGTTTGCCCAATGCCAGTCCACTAAACTTGCTGTTAAATTCCTTGGCGGTGCCCACGCTCAAAATGCTGATCTTGAGGTTGCCATCCGCGAAGCGATAAACGTTCTTGCTGTCCACCGGAACCACGCCAGACATTGTGCCAACGTTTTTCGTCTGGGACGGGTTCTTGGGATTGACCACGTCACAAGCCACACTATAGGTCAGCGACCCATTTTGGTCACTGAAAGTGCCGGGCGCAAATGGCTTGGCCAGCACGGTGCCCTGGAACAAAGCGCTGTCACAGACGTTGACGTTGAGTGCGTATCGGTCGGTGGCCGCAGTTTGATTCCTGGTGCCAAACCGAATATCAAGGCTGCCCTTGATAAAGATGTTGGTTGTTTGCGCGGACACGGCGGCAGCTGTGGCCAGCGCGACGACGATGGCTATTAGTGATTTCATATTTTGTATTGTGGAATTATTTGATGTTTGCTGGTTTTGTCTTCCTCTTCAGGACGGTCTATTCTGATGTGGATGCGTCCCCATCCCGATGCGTCCCCGGAGCCTGCCGATTCGTGCTGGTCAGCTTCAAATGCTCCTTCGAATTCAATGGTGATCCTGATTTTACCGCTTTCATTTTTAACTCGGTTATTTTGGCCCTGGTCCGACTTATTGAGACAAAGAGCTTGACGGGTCGCCGGACGAATTCGTGTCGTCTGACGAGCCGCCTGAACACAGAACGTACAGAACAATCAATACGAACAACACGAACAAGCAGGCAAAGATTCTAAATTTCATAATCGAGGTTGATGGCGCAATTCTACTTCTTTGGCCGGTTGACGATCCCCGGTGCCGGTTCCACCTCAATGCCCAGGTCTAGCGGGTCCTGGGAGCGATTCACGAGGACACGCTGCGATGCCGGCGCATCCGTGATGACCTGCGGCAGGGGTTTGGGCGGCTGGCCTTTTTCATCCATCAAACTGACTTCCAAATCGGCAAACGCTGAATTGAGGCTTTTCTGAACGCTATCAAAAGCAGTTTCGACCTGAATTTTTGCAAAGAACGCATCCGCATCGACTCCGGCGGCCTTGTTCATCTTGGCGGCAGCCTGAGCCATATCCCATTCGGCGCTTACCCGTTGGATTTGCTTTTCGTACAGAGCCAGATTGCTTTTTGCCTCCTCATACTTGAGTTTGCGTTGCTGAAGCAGCACCCGCATCTGGTTGAACTGGTCATTAAATTTGTCCGAATCCTGAGGATAGTCCCGCTTGTACCCTTCCAGCTTGTCGGCAAATGTCCTTACCTCACCCGCAAAATTACGAATCGAATCCCGAAATTGGGTCAACGCTTGCATCCGATCATTGTAGTTGTTCTGCAGTGTTTCGATCGGATTTTTGGCGGCTTCATGCTTAATGGCCTTCAGCCTCCAGTTGGCAACCACGGCAGCGAACCAGGGGATGAACATGATGACCACGAAAGAGACCGCTGCAGCGATAGCCATTCCGATCAAACCTTTGATGGCGATGAAGATGAACGGCGCCACCAGAAATCCGACAAGCAGGAGGGCTAAAATTTTAACCACCCATTCGATGCGTTTTCGTTTCAGGTCGAGCTCGAGGTCGTTCATAGTTTTAATTTGTTATTAAGTTCTTGAGGTGTAGCGCATTTGCGCCTGTGTGTCAGTTACAGTACAGAACAACATTTGTAATGATAGATTTGTATAAGTTTTGTAATTATTGAAATTCAACGGGTTTGTCCATAAGAAAAGGACGCTCGTCCGAATTGGGCACAACCGGGGGGCAGCTGCCTCAGCCCGATACGTTCGACAATCCCAAAACCCTTGCATTTGCGAGCGCCCGCTTGGCAATCCTGCCGGCGGCGGCCGGGACACCCGCGTTCCGTTCCATTTGGGTAACACATCCGTATGCTGCGCTCCCCGGACCGGCACTTAGCACTTTACAGTTTTGATGTGAATTTGCAGAGTAGGTGTGTGATTGAAAGCAGTTCCAGGGTTCAACCGGCTCCGTCGTCCCCGGCAACCCGCCGACCGACGGATTTTGCCCGGGATTTGGAAGCCGCCACCGCGCGGGCGCAGGGAAACCTGCTCCGGTTGCAGAAACCGGAAGGCTACTGGGTGGGTGAATTGATGGTGGATTCCACGCTCGTTTCCGACACGATTGCGTACCACCACTGGAACGGCAAGGTGGACAAGGCCTGGCAGCGCAAGGCGGTCAATCATATCCTTTCCATGCAACTGTCCGACGGCGGCTGGAACATCTATTATGGCGGCCCGTCGGAGGTCAACGCCACCATCAAGGCCTACCTCGCCCTCAAACTCGCCGGCCTGTCCGTCACCGACCCGCGCATGCTCAAGGCGCGCGAAATGGCCCTCAACCTCGGCGGCGTGCCCCGGATGAACACGTTCTCCAAATTGTATCTCGCGCTGATCGGGCTGTTTTCCTGGCAATACGTCCCCACCATCCCCTGCGAAGTCATCCTCATCGGCAAATGGTTCCACGTGAATTTCTGGGAAATGAGCAACTGGTCGCGCGCCATGCTCGTGCCCCTGGCCATCATCAACCATTTCAAACCCACCCGCCCGGTCGCCGTAACGCTGGACGAACTTTATCCCGAAGGCGTCCACGAACGCGACCTCGCGCTCGCACCCGACCCGGAAAACCTGTCCTGGCGCAATTTTTTCCTCTGGCTCGACCGGCTGCACAAATTCGCCGAATGGTTCGCCGAACATAGAATCCACCCCTTCCGCCCGCGCGCGCTCAAAACCGCCGAGCAATGGATGCTGGAACGGTTCGAAGGGTCGGACGGGCTGGGCGCGATTTTTCCCGCGATGCTCAACTCGCTCATCGCCCTCCAGGCGCTCGGCTACCCCGATGACCATCCGCAGGTCGTCCGCGCCACGCACGAATTGAAAAAACTGGAGCACGAAACCGACCACACCGTGCACATCGAACCCTGTTTCTCGCCGGTCTGGGACACGGCCATCGTCGCCATCTGCCTCCGCGAATCCGGCATCCCGGAAGATCATCCGATGCTCAAGCGGGCCGCCGAATGGCTGATGACGAAGGAAATCCGTTTTCGCGGCGACTGGATCCACAAAAATTCCGCCGATGTGGAGCCCAGCGGCTGGGTTTTTGAACACAACAACAAATGGAACCCGGACGTGGATGACACCGCGATGGTGCTGCTCGCGCTGCGGAAGATCCCGACCGATGATCCGCAAAAGCGCGATGAATGTTTCCGGCGCGGGCTGAAGTGGATGATGACGTTCCAGTGCAAGGACGGCGGCTGGGCGGCGTTCGACAAGGATTGCACGAAGAACATCCTGGAAAAGGTCCCGTTCGCCGACCACAACGCCATGCTCGACCCGGAATGCGCCGACATCACCGCGCGCATCCTCGAACTGCTGGGCTACGAAGGCTGGGACCGGAACCACCACCAGATCCGCGACGCGCTGGATTACATCCGCGAGCAGCAGGAGGAAGACGGCTCGTGGTACGGCCGCTGGGGCGTGAATTACATTTACGGCACCTGGCAGGTGTTGCGCGGACTGCGCGCGATGAACCTGGACATGAACCAGCCCTGGCTGCTCCAGGCCCGCGACTGGCTGGAAAGCGTCCAGCACGAGGACGGCGGCTGGGGCGAACGCTGCAATACCTACGACGATCCGGTTTTCAAGGGCCGCGGTCCCAGCACCGCCTCGCAAACCGCCTGGGCGGTCATGGGCTTGTGCGCGTTCGACGACCCTAACAATCTGTATCTCAAACGCGGCCTCGAATATTTGATGCGCACGCAAAATCCCGATGGTTCCTGGTCGGAAAGCGAAATCACCGGCACCGGTTTTCCGAAGGTGTTCTATTTGAAATACGACATTTATCGCAACGCCTGGCCGCTGCTCGCCTTCGCCACCTACCGCCAAATCCTCGCGCGCGCCGCCGCCCGGCAAACTGACGACCGCAACGGTCATCCGCATCCCGGCATGGCCGTCCCCCAAAACGCCGGCCATGCTTGAGGACTTTTCTCCCTCTCCGCCAACGGAGTTGGGGGAGAGGGCCGGGAGGTGGCGCGTAATTCAAAATTGACTTCTTTTACCTTGGGCAAAGGGACTAGTGTAGTGGAAAGTTGGGAGTCAAGCGGCAGGCGCGCAGTCAGGACTTCGGCTCACGAATGATTCCCACGAACAAAATTGTCCCCGTCTGTTCGTCAGCAATCAGGAACAGAAACGGACGGTCCACAATCATTTGAAACGGCGGAAGGGGATCTATTTCAAGCCCAGATACCGGATTGAGCATTCCAGTCACTGCCGCTGCTTCGGTGCCTTCTTCGTTTATTTCAACGAATGTCCGTTGTCGAACTTCCGAGATGTAGAGTGGCCGGCTGGATATCCCTGAAAAATCAGCCCGGCCAGGCCGGTCATCGAACGCTGTTTTCATCCCCATTGATTTCAACGATTGTTCCAGTTCAACGCCGTATTCAAGTTTGAACTTTGGCAGCACAACAGTGCCTTCACGGTCCTCAAATCCCGGCTTGGTAATCTGCTCCCATTTATCACCATCCATGATGCCCAGGAGTTTTTCCGGGCAGGAGCCGGGATCGGGCAGAAAGACATACATGGCAAGGTCCCACCCTTCATACGGCAGACGTACCGCCTGATATCCTGTTCCCCGCCGATAGGCAAAGCGGCGGGTTTTCTCCATCATGGGAACCTGTTTTTGATTGCCACCTTCCAGATGGAATGGCCGGTCTTTCGTGCCTCCTTTGTCAAACGGGTCTTCCCATTTCCCCTTGAAATAAACCGCATTGGCCAGAAACAGTTTGGGCGGCGGAGACGTAAGCCCATCCGCAATATGGGTGATCTTTCCCCGCGTCTTTTCACCAGCCCAGGTATTTATGACGTCGACTGAATGGTCGTTGGTGAAGTCCAGAGGGGCAACCGTTGCGCCAAAAAATTGCTGATTGCAGGAAATAAAATCCGGTTTGGCGGGAATTCCGGCTTGATACCAGAGCGCGTTGGCAATGGTGAGAATATTGTTCGTATCAGTGCTGGCCAGAGACCGGTTAATGTCACGGTTGGCTTCGTTCAGAATGTTCTGCGGCAGACCGGTCGCGCCCAAAACCTGCTGCATTTCGGTTTTGGTCTGGCCCCCGGCGCCGTTCCCGGCCATTTGCAGTACCGCGGAAACTCCGAAAGGTGAAATGAAAATATTGGCGCCCGGCTGATCCTTGGCGAGTTGCTTCAATAGTTTGAAGGCGAAGCCAGTATTCGCCGACACGAGTTGGCGCTTGTCGAGTGGCAAGGCGGCAAAGGCTCCAAGAACAAAGAACGACACAACGACAATGGGAACCAATCGACGCGGATTCGTAATTACATTGACTGAAATATTCATGACCCTTACAAAGGAATGGTGATTGAAATTCTGCCCGGTACCGTGGTTTGTAAAGAACAGAATAGAGCGGGCGCGCTTTGAATTTTGCTCGCGGGTGACCTGGTACGAATCATGAAAATCTTTGCCATTTCGGTGGTGCTCCTGGCGACGGCCTTTTGTGCTCTCTCTAACACCTCTTCGCTGGAAAAGTTTTCACCTCCATTCTCCACCAACACGTCTGTCCTCTGGACCGCGCCGACGAATCTGTTGCCGAAAATCTTTTGGGTTTATAAAAGGCTTCCGCCACGACCTTTTTCAGTATCAGCCATCTCCAATGCCGTTATGCTCGCCGCCGTGCAGGACAAAGGATTTCCAAAGCCTTCCACGAATGCGTATTTTATCTGGAGCGACCCCAATCCGTGCGGCACGAGTTACAGTATCTTTTCCATTCAACCGGCGGCCTCAACTATTTCTTTCGAGGCGCCGGATCAAAATCTTTCGACGAATCATGTCCCCGACAATGAAACCGTCAGGAAACGGGCGTTTGAATGCGCGGCCCGGTTTGGCCTGGCTTTAGCGGACCTGATTCCGAAAAGTGTCTATTCGGCGTCGAATGCTGCCGGCTGCGACCAGACGCTGACAAACGGCATTTGCGCCCGCGGAATCTTTTTATCCCGCCAACTGGACGGTGTCAGTTTTTGGGGTGATGCAAATAATGGCTCGGACGGTTTTTCAATCGAATTTGGCAGTTACGGGGAGATCCGTTCTTTTTACTTTGTGTGGCCAAACCTTGAACGAGGCCGGAAGGGCATTGCCGCCAAGCCGGAGGAAATCCTCAAGTGCATCAAGAAACAAAGAACTTTGGTTCTGCCTGAGGGCGAGGAAAAATATTTTGACCGGATCAGAACGCTGGCAACGGCCAGAACATTCACCATCACGAAAATCACGCCCTATTACGGCGTAGGCGTCTTTGGAGAAATGCCGACAAACGATACACCTCCTCAATTCATAACCCCCTTTGCTGAATTGGAGGCCATCGCCGATTTTGGGAACTCCAACCAGATCGTCCGGCTTTTGTCTCCAGTTCTCTCGTCGGACGCAACCAGGTTGTTGACGGACACGATCAAATGATAATTTACAATCAGCCTTAGCACACCCGATAGAACACCCCAAAGTTGACAGGTTTGCGGTTGCCGACCATGCTGGCAGTGCGAATGCTTGAGCA
>CAYPSF010000050.1:0-26471 GCA_964413165.1 uncultured Bifidobacteriaceae bacterium | reverse complement strand
CAGGTCAGCGGGAAAAACAAAACCACCTTTGTGGAAATGATTCAACTGGACATCAAGTATGCCAAAAACAAAACCCTCTGGTGGGATTTGAAAATCATCCTGATGACCGTCCCGGCGTTGGTCATTCAAATGGTGGAAACCCGTCGGGCCGGAAAACCAAGCCTTCGTCCGGTCCATCCGAAGGCCGGTTATTCCAATCGGGCGACGGCGCCCTATTCGTTTACCCGGGCGCCGCTGGTTGGTGCAGTTCATGCTGCACATGGCGACGATGCGTGGGTAAGGAAGGAAACAAAACTGAATTTATAACATGAGCAAACCAATAAAAGTGGGAGTTGTCGGCTGCGGCTATTGGGGCCCCAATTTGATTCGCAATTTCAGGTCGCTGTCCGATTGCAGCCTGAAGATGATGTGCGACGTCAGCGAGAGTCGCCTGGCCCATCTGAAAGCATTGTACCCGGAGGTCGAGGGCGAGACGGATTACCAACACATGCTGAATGGCGTCGGTCTCGACGCGGTCATCATCGCCACGTCGGTCAAATCTCATTTTCCCATGGCCCGGGCGAGCCTCCTGGCCGGCAAGCATACCTTTATCGAGAAGCCGATGGCGGCCTCGTCGCAAGAATGCGAGGAGTTGATCGCGATTGCGAAGAAGAAGGGATTGGTACTGATGGTGGGCCATACTTTCCTGTATTCACCGGCGGTCAGGAAGATCAAGGAAATCGTGCAGCGCGGCGACATTGGCGACATTCGTTACATTTGTGCCCGGCGTTTGAACCTGGGGCTTTTCCAGAAGGACATCAACGTTGCCTGGGACCTGGCGCCCCATGATATCGCCATTATTTTGCACATCATGGAAACGGAAGCGGTCACTATCAACTGTGAGGGCAGCGCGCACATTACGCCCGGGGTGGAGGATGTGACGACGATGTGGCTTAATTTCCCCGGAGACCGGTCGGCCATCATTCACAGCAGCTGGCTGGACCCGAGAAAGATCCGGGAAATGACCATCGTGGGCAGCAAGCAAATGATTGTTTACGATGACGTTTCCCAGCTCGAGAAAATCCGGGTGTTTGATGCGCGGGTCGAGCGGCCGCCGCACTATGACACGTTCGCTGAATTTCATTACGCGTATCACTATGGCGATGTTCACATTCCTTACATCAAGCAGGAGGAACCGCTCAAAACCGAATGCCAGCATTTTCTGGATTGCATCAACCAGGGGACGACGCCATTGACCGATGGCCGGCAGGGGCTTGAACTGGTGCGTATTTTGGAGGCATCTTCCCGATCGCTGAAACAGGGCGGGGGCGCAATCAATCTTTCCAACCCGGGGAGCGGCAACGGTTGGAAGCCGGCCATCCCTGAACCCGCCATACGCATAACCGCGGTGGGAATCGGGAAGAAAAAGAATCCCCGCCCGGCCGGCCAAAAATCGCGGTTGAAGCTTCCATCCCGCGCACGTCAGGCTTCTTCAAGCCCGACCCTATGAGTCTGGTGCAGCAGCCGTTCCTACGGGTTGCTCCGGATGTCAAGTTGGGTAAAAACGTTCGGCTTTTTGGGTTTGTCAACCTGTACGGTTGTGAAATTGGGGATGACGTAAAAGTCGGCACGTTCGTCGAAATCCAAAAGGGCGTCAAAGTGGGGAACCGTTGCAAGATTTCGAGTCATACCTTTATTTGCGAGGGAGTGACAATCGAAGATGAAGTGTTCATCGGCCACAATGTCACCTTTACCAACGATCTCCATCCCCGTGCCACCAATGGCGACGGGCAGTTGCAGACGGAGGCGGATTGGGCCTGCATTCCGACTCTGGTAAGAAAGCGCGCGGCCATCGGCTCCGGCGCCACGCTGCTTTGCGGAATCACGATCGGTGAGGGAGCCATGATCGGTGCCGGCAGTGTGGTAACCAAAGATGTGCCCGCCGGTGCCGTTGTGGCAGGTAATCCGGCCAGAATCATCAAATCACTTCCGCTGAAAGGTTGAGGCGGACCTCCGCCGGGTTTCTTCGGCATGAGTTCAAAAACACCAGACAAACAAGCAGGAGGAATGTCTCTGGGAGACATTTACTTCACGCTTTTCCGGCACAAGTGGAAGATTTTGATTCTTTCCACCTCCGGCATTTTGGCGGCGTTCGTACTGCTGCTTTTGAACCCGCCATTGTATGAATCGAAAACCGAATTGGATATTCTCTACGTGATCCAGGGCAAATCGTTTGCTCCCGCCGGTGAGGACGCCAACACCGTGTCCCCGAGCGGAGCGGGCTACGGGATTATTTTGACGGAGGTGAAAATTCTGCAGAGCCTGGACGTGGTGATGGATGCAGTACAAATGGTGGGGGCGGAAAAGATTCTGGCCAAGGTTGGGGCTGGCGACAACACCAACGCGGCCGCCGGTTTGATTGCCAAAAATCTGATGGTCGAATCCTCCCAGGGCAGCGGCGTCATCGACGTTACCCTGCAACATCCTGATCCGGCCATGGTCCAACCCATTCTCAGCGAGATGGTCGCCAGCTATTTTAAAAAGCACAGCGAGATTCACCAGGGCAGCATGATGTTCGGCGACTATTTGATTCAGGAAACCAACCGGCTTTATAAGGAGCTCGCCCAAACCAAGGAAGAGCTTAAGAATGCAAAAAGCACCGCCGGGGTCTTTTCCGTTGACGCCGCCGACAACAGTTACGAAGAACAGATATCCCAGATTCGCAACAAGTTGTTTGCCGCCCAGGCCGAACTGGTCGAACGCCGGGAAGTTTTCCGGGAAATGACTAACGCATCGCCTTCCGTCCTGGCATCGACCAATGCGGGGACTGAAATTTCCGCCGACACGGCCACTCAATACCGGAATCTGTGCGCGCGGCTCGATTTCCTTCACAAAAAGGAGCAGGAGTTGTTGCTCCAATACACCGACCAGAGTGTCCCGGTCAAAGATTTGCGCGCACAGATTGCAGCCAATGAGGGGCTCAAGAAGAAACTTGAAAATGAAGAGCCCCGACTGATGAATCTGGGTGTTTCTTTGGGGACCGGAGACCATCCCACGATCAGTTTGTCGGACAATGCAGCGCAAATTTCGGTGCTCGAAGCGCGCATCCGGGTCCTTAATTCGCAATTAAGCCAGATTCAGAGCAATGCAGCGAAGGTGGACGAGTCCCGGGAAACCATTTCAGAGCTGGAGCAACGGGAACAGCGGGAAGTGGCCGAACTTGAATATTTTCATCGCAATCTGGAGCAGGCCCGTATCGATCAAATGATTGGTGCCGGCAAAGCTCCCAATATCCGGATCATTCAATCGCCGTCACCACCGGCCAGAAAGTGGGCCAAGAAAATTAAAAAGCTGGCGGCCATGTTGGCCGCTGGCGGCATCGCTGGCGGATTGGGTCTGGCATTTCTGCTCGAACTTTTTTTGGACCGTTCACTCAAGCGCCCGGTGGAAATCGAGCAAAAATTGGGGTTGCCGCTTTTCATTTCAATCCCGGATTTCAGCCAGCATGCGCATCGTCATCTGGTGGCAGGGAAAGGGCGTGGTCCGCTGCTCTTGACGGACATTTCTGAGAATGGCCCCGGCAGCAAGGCCAATGGTTCTTCCGGAGGTGCGGCCCTGGCGCCGTGGAACCGGCAACACCCCTTGCGCCGTTTTTGCGAGGGTTTGCGCGACCGGCTGATTGTACACTTTGAGGTCAAGGGAGTGACCCACAACCCCAAGCTGGTAGCAGTGACCAGTTGTGCCAAAGGAGCCGGCGTCAGTAGCGTTGCGGCTGGTCTCGCAGCCTCACTCTCGGAGACCGGTGAAGGAAATGTGCTTCTGGTCGACATGAATATCGAAGGCGGGGCGGCGCAGCAATTTTACAAGGGAAAACTGGGGTGCGGGGTGGATGATGTTCTGGAGATTGAAGCGAGAAAAAATGCTCTAGTCCAGGGGAAGTTGTATCTGGCCACTCAACCCATGGAAAACAGTGACAAGCTCCCCAGCGTTTTGCCAAAACATTTGATGGGTTTGATCCCAAAACTCAAAGCCAGCGACTACGATTACATCATTTTTGACATGCCGGCGGTGACCCAAACCAGTATGACGCCGCGGCTGGCAAGGCTCATGGACATGGTTTTGCTCGTCATTGAATCGGAGAAAACCAACCAGGAAGTCGCCAAGAAAGTTGTTTCATTGCTCGGCGAGTCACAAGCCAACGTCAGCACGGTGCTCAACAAAACGCGGTCCTACGTCCCGGCGAAATTGCACCAGGAATTTTTGAACGACGTTTAAGGGCGTGCGGGTTGGCGGTAACTGTCGAGGTGGCGAGGTCGTTGGCAGACAAGGCGGTATCACATTAAACTGTCAGGCGTGAGATGATTTCTTGCGAACATTCAAACCCGCTTGCGGCTGCAAATCTCGAGCGCGGGCGATTGTCCGGCCGGCGCGCGGCTGTGGTCGTGTTTTCCCATTATCCAAGCGATCCCCGTCCCCGACGTGAGGCCGAGGCGCTGATCCAGCAAGGGATGGAGGTTGATGTCATTTCCATCCTGCAGGACGATCAGGAACCCCGACGCGCAACTTTCAACGGGGTCAATATTCTACGGGTACCATTGCGGCACTGGCGGGGAGGCAAATCCTCTTATCTTCTCCAATATGGGTCTTTTATCCTGGCTGCCTTTGGGTTGTTGACCTTCCGATCGTTCACCCGGCGCTATGGTCTGGTCCATGTGCACAACATGCCTGATGTGCTGGTGTTCACGTCATTGGTGCCGAGACTTTGTGGCGCCAAAGTCATTCTGGACCTCCATGATCCGATGCCGGAGTTGATGACGACCATATTTGGAATGAAAGCGGAAAGCTTCGGGGTGCGATTGCTGAAATGGCTGGAGAAATGGAGTATCCGTTTTGCCCATGTGGCGCTTACTCCCAATATCGCCTTTGCGAAGCTCTTCAGCACGCGCAGTGGTCGGCCGGACAAGCTGCGGGTGGTGATGAATTCCCCCGATGAAAAAATTTTCAGCTATCGGGAACCGGCCCGGGAGGCGCCTGCGAGACGGGATCGGACCGAACCGTTCGTAATTATGTATCACGGGGCCCTGGTCGAGCGTCATGGTCTGGACGATGCCGTTCGAGCCCTGGAAGCAGTCCGCGGCTTTATTCCGGGCGCAGAATTAAGAATTTATGGGCGGGCTACGCCGTATTTTAACCAGGTGATGGAAGAAGTCCGGGTCCGTAACCTGCAAGCATCGGTGCGATATTTCGGAGCGAAAAGTCTGGAGCAAATCGTTGAGGCCATTGACCAATGTGATGTGGGGATCATCCCGAACCGTCGCAGCGTGTTCACTGATATAAACATGCCGACCCGAATTTTCGAGTATTTGGCCCGGGCCAAACCCGTCATTGTTCCGCGCACGGCAGGCATTCAGGATTATTTCAGTCCGGAAGAAATCATCTTCTTTGAGCCGGGCAATGTGAACGACCTCACCCACAAGATACGATGTGTTTTTTCACAACCCCGTGAAATGAATGAACTCGTCAAACGGGGACAGGTTGTCTACCGGGGGCACCGATGGAGTGAAGAGCAGCCGGAATTCATCAAAATCGTGTGCAAACTTCTTAGCGTCGCCGGCAAAGGGCAGGGGCAGGCAGCGGATCCTGTTCCGCTGTTGGTGGAAAATGAAACCTTGGGACGTCCGTCCGGGGTGTCCGTCGAACGTTGAAGTAGCGAAAGGGTTGGTGGTCTGTCACTATCTTTGCCGGACCAGGTGTTGGGTTCTACATTTCGCGCCGTCTTCTGGTGCCGCCGGGTGATGGATTATTGTCCGGCCCGCGTCCAATCGCGACCAGGCGGCTGATTCCGGTGATTTGGATGTGATGTGCGCGAGACGCCGGAATCAGCCGGCTGGTTTTCGGTCAAGGAGGGGCTCAGTTATTTCACAGATTCCGTTTCAGATCAAACAACCATTCAGGCCAATACGATCAGCCGTATCTCCGTCATGATTTCCTCAGCCGCAGACGAAAACCGCAAGCCAACCGGTTACATTGTGGTCAGCCCGGTAAGAAACGAAGCGGATTATTTGCCGCTCACCATCAAATCGATGGTTGGGCAGACGATTCAACCCAAATATTGGGTCATTGTGAATGATGGTTCGACGGACCAAACCGGGCAGATTGCGGAAGAAGCAGCGCGGTCGCATTCATGGATCAAGGTTGTCAACCGTGCCGACCGGGGGTTCCGTAAAGCCGGCGGCGGCGTAGTGGAGTCGTTTTATGAAGGATACCGTCTGGTCGAACAGGAAGCCTGTGATTATCTGGTCAAGCTGGATGGAGACCTGTCGTTCAGTCCGGATTATTTCGAAAAATGTTTTGCCCATTTTGACCAGGATCAGCAGCTGGGCGTCGCCGGCGGGACCATTTGCGCCGAGATTGGCGGGGTTCTGGTGGCGGAGGCGAAAAACGATCCCGTGTTTCATGTCAGAGGGGCGACCAAAATTTACCGGCAGGCCTGCTGGCAGGCCATTGGCGGCTTAATTCATGCGCCCGGTTGGGATACGTTGGACGAAGTCAAAGCCAACATGCTTGGTTGGAAAACACGCACTCTTGCCGGCCTCAATGTCCATCATCACCGTCCCACCGGAGCCGCCTATGGTGCCTGGAAAGACCGGGTAAAAGCCGGCCTGGCCAATTACATCACCGGTTATCACCCGTTGTTCATGTTGCTGAAATGCACCCGGCGGATGGCCGAAAAACCTTATCTCATTGGCGGCTGCGGATTGTTGTTTGGCTTTGTGAAGGGATATCTGACGGGGACCGCGCAGGTGGAGGACAAAGCTTTGATCAGATACTTTCGGCAACAGCAGATGAATCGTTTGTTTTATCGGAAAAGTCTGTGGGGTTGAGCCATGAGTTTCCCTTTGATGCTGTTCCTGGTCGTGGCGGCAGGCATGCTTATTTCCCTGCCCCGGCATCGGGCGGCGCTGCCGCTGTTGTTGGGCGCGATTTATATTGGTACGGCCCAGCAGGTCGAGATTGGTCCGCTCCACTTTTCCGCCATGCGAGTGCTGGTCGTGTTCGGCTTCATCCGGCTGATGGTGAAGGGGGAGCGGATTTCCGGCCGCTTCAATGCTTTGGATTGGGCGATGGTCCTGTGGGCGATGGCCGCGCTGACCAGCAGCATTTTTCACTCCGATGGAGCATTGGTTTTCCGCCTGGGCCTGGTTTTCGACACCCTGGGCATCTACATCCTGTTCCGGGTGTTTGTGTCGGAATTGAACGATATCGTCAATATCTTCAAAATGGTTTGCATCCTGATTGTGCCGGTGGCGGCGGCAATGCTTTATGAGAAACTGACCGGGAACAATCATTTTGACGTGTTGGGGGGCGGTTCGGGAGACGCTGAATACCGCAACGGTCATTTTCGGGCAAGGGGCCCGTTCACCCATGCGATTTTGGCCGGAACGATCGGGGCGGGGTGCCTCCCCCTGGCGCTATATTTCTGGCAACAAAACCGGAAGCTGGCCCTGGCGGGGCTGGCGGCCGCGGGCGGCATAATCTTTGCCAGCGGGTCGAGCGGCCCGATCATGAGCGCCATGACCGTCCTGGGCGCGATGCTCCTGTGGAAAGTCCAGCGTCATGTGCGGTTGATCCGTTGGCTGGTCGTAATGCTCCTCGTGGTTTTGAATTTTATAATGAACGACCCGGTGTATTTCCTGGTGGCCCGCATTGACATCACCGGGGGCAGCACGGGTTATTATCGGGCACAGTTGATCAAATCCACCATCGAGCATTTCAATGAATGGTGGTTCGCCGGCACGGATTATACCCGGCACTGGATGCCGACCGGGATTCCGGCCAACCCGAATCATACCGATATCACCAACCACTATATCGCCATGGGAGTAATGGGAGGTTTGCCATTGATGTTGCTGTTCATGTGGATCTTGTTCGTCGCCTTCGCCGGTATCGGCAAGCTGTTGAAGTCCTACGAAAATGCGCCAGTGGAACAACGCTTCCTGATCTGGACACTCGGAGCGACCTTGTTCGGTCACGCCACCACCTTTTTCTCGATTTCCTATTTTGATCAGGCGAATGTCTTTCTCTATTTGTTGCTGGCCAATATCGGCACCCTCCTGGCCGTGCAACCAAGTCTGGCTCCGGTGACCTCCTCCGAAAAGGTTCCGGACAGCCCCGAGGATTTGAAGGGGACGGTTGTCATCTGACGGGTCGCCGCGAGCCGGTTTTCCGTTCCCCAGCACACATGGAACAAGTGTATCATATACTTATCCGCCCAAAAGCGGAAGGCCAGTCCTGGCAGGGTCTGGTCCCGATGTTGGAAAGCATGTTGCCGGTTAAGTTCGTTTCTTCCGTGCCCGGTGGGGTTGAAGTTGCGGCTGAAATAATCACGGAACCAACTGTGGAAACGATTGAGAACGGAGTGCGCGGCAGCGTTGTCAGCTTCCATGCGCCGCTGACAAATAGCCGGTTGCCCGAGGGCAAACCGGTCGACATCAAAGTGATTTTTCCGGAGGATCCCGCCGTCCCTTTTCCATTTCGAGGCAGGTCGATACAGGTAAAGACCGCGGTGGAACCGCGGATATTATCGTTGAGCGGCAATGAAAGAAGCCTGGCCAACACCGAGCGCGGGCCGGTCTGGACCGTTGCGGATGAAGGCGGCGTGAAGCACTTCCGGTCGGGCTTTGCCCTGCCCGAAGTTTCAGCCGGCACCACCTTCCATAACGTGCTGAATGAAGGGCGTTTTCTGGAAATGCTTCCCCTGATTAATTGGCTTCGTGAAATCTGCAAAAAAACGGCCTATGCCAGTCCGCCTTTAAGGGCCTGCTACATATTTGATGATCCCAACCTTCATTGGTCGCGTTATGGGTTTGTTGATTTTCGACAAATCGTGGCACACGCAACGAAGGAGAATTACCACGTTGCCTTTGCCACGATTCCCCTGGATGCCTGGTTTGCTCACGAGGCCACAGTCCGCGTGTTCAAAAGCAATCATCGCCGTCTGTCACTGGTCATTCACGGCAATGATCACACCCGGCATGAACTCGCCCGGGATTATACGCCGTCGGCGCGGGTATCCCTGCTGCGGCAGGCAATCAGTCGCATTGAACATCTTGAAAACAGGACGGGGATACGGGTCGATCGCGTGATGGTGCCGCCGCATGGAGCCTGTTCGGAAGACACGTTGAAAGAGCTGCCCGGATGCGGTTTTGAGGCGGCCTGTATCTCCCACGGCTCACTGTGCGCGCATAACCGGGGCAGGTCCTGGACAGCCAATCTGGGGTTCCATCCGTCCGCAATGATTCAAGGTTGTCCGGTTTTACCCCGTTGGGGCCTGGGCGGGAATGTGAACAACACCGTTCTCCTGGCCGCCTACCTCGGGCAGCCTATGGTGCTCCGGGGACATCACCAGGACTTGAAGGAGGGTGTGGAACTGCTGGACGGTATTGCCGGCTTCGTCAACCGGCTCGGCCGGGTTTCCTGGTCAAACATGGCGGACCTGTGTCGAATGAATTATCAATGGCGGATGGATGCCAACACCTGCCGGGTGAAACCGTTGGGCCGAAAAATCGTTTTCCCGTTGCCGGAAGAAGCCACCCAATTGGTGATTGAACCTGGTTTTGCGACGGACTGGCAAATTTCCGGCATTAATGGTGAAACTCTTGCGGTTCGTGCGGGACAGTGCATTTCTCTGCCCGAAAACCAGGGCCGCCAAATTTCAATGACGGCAACTCCCGCGCCGGTGGCCCCGCCCCACAATGGGCTGCATCGGACAGCAATGACCGCCTGGGTGCGACGCATACTGACCGAGGGCCGCGACCGCCTCCTCCCCTTATCTTGAAACCGACGAATATGCCCGTGCCCCTGGACCTTTCCATCATAATTGTGAATTGGAATTCCGCGGAGTTTGTGCGGCGGTGCATAGTTTCGCTTCGTCGTTATACCAGCGGGCTGAGTTACGAAATCATCGTCATCGACAATGCCTCTTTCGACGGTTGCGACCGGATGTTGCGTGAACAGAACCCCGAAGTGCGCTACATCCAGAGCGACCGGAACCTTGGCTTCGCCCGGGCAAACAATCTGGCGGCCGAGGGAGCGCGGGGAGCAAACCTGTTGTTTCTGAACCCGGACACGGAAGTGACCGGGCCGGCCATTGCCCGATTGTTCGGCGAGCTTTCCAGACTGCCCGCGGCGGGCGTGGTCGGTGCCCGGTTGCTCAACCAGGACGGCACGCTCCAGGCAAGCTGTGTTCAATCCTTTCCCACGATCATCAATCAAGTGTTGGACTCGGAATGGTTGCGCCGGAGATGGCCGAAGTCGGCCTTGTGGGGAACGGCGCCATTGTACGAGGCGGCCACCGCGGTCGCGGAGGTGGAAGGAATCTCGGGCGCTTGCATGATGATCCGCCGCGAAGTTTTTGAACGGGTGGGGCGTTTCAGCGAGGATTACTTCATGTTCACCGAGGATCTTGACCTCTGCTACAAAGCAAGGCGCTCGGGTTGGAAGAATTATTACGTGCCCGAAGCCAGCGTCATTCATTTCGGCGGGAGCAGTTCCAAACAGGCCGCCAGTCACTTTTCCAGCGTAATGACCCGCGAATCCATCTGGCGGTTCCTGCGCAAAACCCGCGGCAATTTTTACGGCCTTGGTTACCGCTGCTCGATGTTGATATCCGCCCTGTGCCGGCTGGGGTTGCTGGGGATTATGTTCCCCATTCAAATGTTGCGGTGCCGCCGGCCTGCCTGGACGGCCTCATTCGGCAAGTGGCGGGCCATTCTGTGGTGGAGCCTCCGGGGCGAAGGCTGGAGCGCCAGTACCGGTCGCAGCAGCCCCGCGACCTGAGCGCCCGGGCAAGGTAAAAGTCGCAGGATTAATCAAACAAGCACATGTGCGGAATTGCAGGAAAACTGTATCTGGACGGCCAACAACCGGTCGAGCGTGAGCTCATGGACCGGATGCTGCAGGTGATTGCCCATCGCGGGCCCGACGGAAGCGGTACGCATCTTTCCGGCCCGGTTGGCCTGGGGCATCGCCGCCTGTCGATCATCGATTTGAGCAACTGCGGCGCTCAGCCCATGAGCAACGAGGACGGCACCATCTGGATAACGTTCAACGGCGAGATTTACAATTACCTGGAATTAAGGGCCGATCTCATCCGGCGCGGGCATGTGTTCCGTTCCACGACGGATACGGAAGTCATCGTTCATCTTTACGAGGAGCACGGCGCGGATTGTTTGCAGCATTTGCGGGGCATGTTTGCCTTCGCCATTTGGGACCAGGGCCGGCAGCGCTTGTTTGTGGCCCGCGACCGGGTCGGAATCAAACCGCTTTACTATTGCCAGACGCCCAAGGCGGTCTGGTTCGCTTCGGAGCTCAAGTCAATTCTGGTTGATCCGGCAGTGTCTCGTGAGATTTGCCAGCCAGCCATTCAACGGTTCCTTTCCTTTTATTATCCGGCGGGCGAGGACACCCTTTTCCGGTCGATCAAGAAGTTGTCGCCCGGGCATTACCTGACGGTTGAGCACGGTCAGGTTACCGTAACCCGCTACTGGGACTTGAAGTTCACCGAGGAACGATGGAAGAAACCGTTCACGGAAGTGGTGGAAGAATTGCGGGACCTGCTGGGTTCGACGGTGAAGGACCATATGATGGCCGATGTGCCCGTCGGAGTGTTGCTGAGCGGGGGGATGGATTCGTCGGCCGTGCTGAACTTTGCCGTTCAAGGGACCCAAAAGAAGGTTCAGACCTTCACCGTTGGCTTTGACGGGGACCAAGTGGTGGATGAGCGGCCCTACGCCCGGTTGGCGGCGCAACATTTCGGGACCGAACACCATGACCTCAGCATTTCGGCCGCCGATTTCTGGGAGTTTCTTCCCGCTTACGTGTGGCACATGGAAGAGCCGGTTTGTGAACCGCCCGCGGTTGCGCTCTATTATGTCTCCAAGTTTGCGCGGCAGCATGTCAAAGTGCTGCTCTCGGGCGAGGGCGGCGACGAGGCGTTTGCCGGATACCCCAATTATCCCAATATGCTCCGGCTGGAGCATATTGGCGCGACGATGGGACCTTTGGCGAGGCCGGCGGGTGTCATTAGTGCGCTGGCTGGCCGGTTGTTGGGGGAAGGGCGGATGCACCGTTATGGGGCGGTCCTGGGAAACTCGTTTGCAGACCACTATTTCAGCCGGACCTCGGGGCCCACGTTTTATTTCAACCGGCAGGCGCGAGATCTTTTCACTCCGGATTTTCTGGAAAACACCCGTTCAGCCAACTCCGCCGGGTTTGTGGGCGGGCTGATGCAAACGGTAAAAAACCAGCCTTTGTTGAACCAGATGCTCTACGTCGATACCAAGACGTGGCTGCCGGATGATTTGTTGATCAAGGCCGACAAGATGACCATGGCCAATTCACTTGAACTGCGGGTGCCGCTTTTGGATCACAAAGTGTTGGAGTTTGCCGCTTCGTTGCCGCCCGAGTACAAGGTCGGGGAGAAACAGACGAAACGGGTGTTGAAGGCGGCGTTCGCCAAGGCGCTTCCGCCGGAAATCCTGAAGCGAAAAAAAGCCGGGTTCCCGGTTCCCTATAATTCCTGGCTGCGCAACGGCCTGTCGGAGTCGGTGCACGACATGTTGCTTTCGGGCCGCGCCCGGGGGCGCGGATATTTTAAAACCAAACAGGTGGAGCAGTTACTGCAGTCAAACAAAAGCAGCGGCAAATACGCAAAGGAAGTTTTTTCACTGCTGGTGGTTGAACTCTGGCACCGGG
The DNA here is from genome assembly GCA_964413165.1 of uncultured Bifidobacteriaceae bacterium. Classification (GTDB taxonomy): domain Bacteria; phylum Verrucomicrobiota; class Verrucomicrobiia; order Limisphaerales; family UBA11358; genus UBA11358. Next base: position 13,736 of record CAYPSF010000050.1, on the reverse strand, counting down.
CCTTTGTGGACCAGGCTGTTGGCATTGCTAAAAGTTGAATCACCGGCCCTCCATGGCATATCAGAACCAAAAAACGATCCGGGTGCTGTACAGCTTTCCCCACAAGCTGGGAGCAGAACGGATTTGCACCACCGCCTGGCACCAGGTGGAAGGACTGGCCGCCGCCGGGGCCGACGTCACTGTTTTTACGGGCTGCATCAGCCGGCCGTTGCCCCCGGAGGTGAAGGTGCATACGACCCTGGCGTGGAAGAAATTCCGGATTCCCTACCGGCTGTTGGGCACGCAGCGTGCCTGTGCCTGGCATGATTGGCTGGTTGCACGAAAGTTGCCGGCTCTGGCCGGAAAAGTGGATGTGGTTCACGTTTGGCCGCTCGGGGCGTTGCGGACAATCAGGACGGCGAAGCGGCTGGGCATCACGACGGTGCTGGAACGGCCCAATGCCCATACCCGGTTTGCCTATGAATCTGTCCGGAACGAATGCCAGCGATTGGGCATCACCATGCCCAAAGGCCATGAACATGATTTTAATCCAGCCGTCCTCGCCCGGGAAAACCAGGAGTATGAACTGGCCGACAAACTGTTGTGCCCGTCCGATTTTGTCGCCCGCACCTTCAAGGACAACGGTTTTCCGGACAATAAGCTGGCGCGGCATCAATACGGCTTTGATGAAAAAGTATATTATCCGGCGGCCGCGCCGCACGCGGCGAACGGGGGAATCACGGTTCTCTTTGCCGGCGGGTGCGCGCCGCGCAAGGGGTTGCACTATGCCCTGGACGCCTGGCTGCAATCATCGGCGAGCAAAGAGGGCACTTTTCTCATCGCCGGCGGTTTCATCCCCGGATATGCCGAAGTGCTGGCCAAACAACTGGCGCATCCGCGGGTGAAAGTTTTGGGCCATCGCCATGATTTGCCGGAACTGATGCGCCGCAGCGATGTGCTGGTGCTGCCGAGCATCGAGGAAGGCAGCGCCCTGGTGACCTACGAAGCCCGCGGGAGCGGGGCGGTATTGCTCGTTTCCGATGCGGCCGGCGCCGCCTGCACCCATGAGCAAAACGCGCTTGTCCATCCGGCGGGCGATACCCGGACGTTGGCCCAACACATGAGCCTGGTGAACGAAGACCGCAACCTGCTCGAACAACTTCGGGCGGAATCCTTGCGGTCGGTCCCGGAAATCACGTGGAAAGCCGCCGGCGTGAAGTTGTTGCAGGTTTATCGCGAAGCCATGGCGGACCGATCTTCTCGGGGATGAAAATCAGCGTCATCATTCCAGCGTATAATGCGGCCGCCACCGTCGAGGCAGCGGTCCGATCGGTGCTGGCACAGACAGTCGCCCCGTCTCAAATTTTGGTCATGGATGACGGCAGCACCGATGAAACCTCTCAGCGGCTGCAGGCTTTTGAATCCAGAATTACAGTTTTGCGGCAGGCCAATCGCGGTGTGGCTCACGCCCGGAATGTTTTGTGCGGCCAGGCAACCGGTGAGATCATTGCGTTCCTGGATGCGGACGATGTCTGGCATCCGGCGTACCTTGAAACCCAGGTGGCAATGTTAGAGAGACATCCCGAGGCGGTCGCCGGTATCACCGGACATGTCACTTTCCATGCCCCGGGCTCCTACCGCTGGGACACGCAGTCGTCGGACACAAAATTGTCCATGGAAAAAATCGAGCCGGCGGATTTCCTCAAACGATACAATCAGGATCCGGGCTCATTCGGCTCACCGAGTTTTTGTTGCATCCCGAAGAAGGTGCTGGCGCAAATGGGCCAGGAACCTTTTCCTGTGAGTATCAGCGGCGCGGACGATTTTTATCTCATGAATATTCTGCCGCTGTACGGGCCGGTGGTTTACAGCCGGGAGCCCCGGGTGGCTTACCGGGTGACGGCCGGATCCATCTCGTCCAACCAATTGAAGAGTGTCCGGTTGGCGGTGAACGCGTTTGAACTGCTGGCGAAGATTTATCAAGGCCTTCCGGGACGGAGCCATGCGCAAACATTTCAGCTGGCCTTTGCTTCCAAACGGCGCCAGTACGCCAAGTTTCTCATGGGAGTAAACCAGCCGGCGGAAGCCCGGAAACAGTTGAAGTCTGCGCTCGCGAATCCAGGTGGTCTTTTATCTTTGCTAAAGACTTTCGGTGTGCTATTGTCCACTTACCTGACGCCTTCCTTTCAACCCCGATGGCCGGGACCTCATCGGGAAAGCACAGCGACCAAGCAGCTGGCATGAATACGATCATCAACGCGGGAAATTGTCATCGCGATTTGCGTACTCTGAAAAGTGTACCCTGCACTTTGCGGCATCAGTTGTCTGAAATTCAGTCAGTGTCCAGAACAGGCATGCTGTTTTATGGCAATAGTGGATTTTTCGTTTGGCACGGCGATGGCTATTCAATGCATTTGACGACTGAGAGTCACAACATCAGTCGCGGGAATAAAGGACGTATTATGACATTGCCAGAAGTTCTTCACGGTCGGACGGCGTTTCAGAGAATCGCCAAACTCAGCCAATCATTGTTAGAAATAACGACAGGGTTGGGACAAAAGTGCACCATCCTCGGAATTACCGGTCTGGTGTTCCTGGCGATTTCGGCCCAGGCCAAGACCTGTTATGTGGACAGCGCGGCCACGGGCGCGAACGATGGGACATCCTGGGCCAGTGCCTGGACCAGCCTCAGTGCGATCAAAGGGCTTGCGGCCGGGGACACGGTTTACATCAGCGGCGGGGCATCAGGATCGACCCGAACCTATTCCCAATCCGGCTGGGCACCGGCGGGTGGAACCGCGAGCAATCCCATCACCTACCAGATCGGGCAGGATTCATCACACAATGGAACCGCTCTTTTCACCGGTTCCGGCACTTGGCTGGGCACAATCAACAATCTGATTATCAGCGGTGATGCGGGAGACGGGGGCACACACTTTGCCCTGGCGGCTTCGACGAACAGCGCCTCCCCCTTTAGTGTCGTGATTTCCACGACCAGTTCGACGCATATCCGGATTTCGTATTTGAACTGCGGGCAGATGAGTGGCGGCAGTATGAGCCCGTTTTATTTCGGCTTGTCCGGGTGTACGGCCATTGAGTTGGACCATATTTACCTCTACATCACCGGGGCGCCGCAGCAGGGAGGCTTTTCGGCGTTGTGGAATGGAAATGCCGCAGGCTATGACCAGAGCAAATGTCATCATAATGAAGTTCATCTGCCCAACGACGGAAACGGGGTCGGGCCCGACGGTTTGAAGTGGCAGCAGAACGGGTGCAGTGTTTACAACAATTTATTCGTCACTTATTTCCAGACCGGGGCCAGTGGCGACCATCAGGACGGCGACCAGGTTCAGGGAGGAGATTACATGAAAGTTTACAACAACCGGGTTGTGGACATGGCGAATTACGCGATCTTTTTCGAGGGGTCCTATGGCGGATTCAATCACGTTCAAATTTACAACAACATTGCCATTCTCACTTCGTCGACAATCCGGTCGTCGGCGCCGCCGGGAGGCCTGGTCATGGGTGCCGCCGGAACTTCAACCTTTACCGATGTATTGATCGCAAACAATGCCGTGCTTGATTATGGCGGGCACGGGGCCATCGCCTTGAACAATACAAGCGGCAGTTCCGCGACATTTTCCGGCTGTCTGGTGGCAAATAATGCCATCGTCAACAGCGGAGCGCCCGACTTGTCAGGCAATTCAACCACGCCTTCAATTAACAACCCGAATTTAACTTCGGCCACTGCGGCACTTTATTTTACAAGCTATACTTTGGGAAATGCCAGTGACAATTTGCATTTGACAGCCTTGGCCAGTTCGCTGATCGGTAAGGGCACGAATCTGACCGCCTGGGGCATCACCACGGATGCGGATGGCAATGCGCGCCCGGCATCCGGAGCCTGGGACATTGGCCCTTATCAGTATTCCGTTGCGAGTGTCAACCCGGTCATCTCCGTTTCACCCGGCAGCTTGAATTTTGGTTCGGTTCTGACGAATTCAACCGGCAGTAATTTGACGCTGACTGTGCAGAACACCGGCGGGGGCACTCTCTCGGGAATCGCCAGTGTCACCGGACCGTTCAGCATCGTTTCGGGCGGCACCTACAGCCTGGGCGCCAATCAAAGCCAGGCGATCGTGATTAAATTCGCCCCCGGTTCCCTGGGCTCAGCCAGCGGCACCGTAACGTTGACCGGCGGCGGTGGAGCGAGCGCCAGTGTGACCGGGACCGGCATGAGCATGCCTCCGATTGTTTCGGCGATTAACCAATCCGCGTCAGACGTTGATCCGAATATTCCGGGAATGCAGATTTATTACGGGTCCGTGGTGCAATATTCGGGTTCCGCTTCGGATCCCAACGGCCTGCCGCTGTCCTGGCAGTGGATTTATACCGTCAATGGCGGTTCCGAGGTTGTCTTCTCAAGTGGCACCGGACCGGTGCTCAATGCGGCTTTCAATTATGGCGCCGGCGCGGCGGGCAGTACTTATGTCTGGAAATTGCGTGTCAGCAATGGCAACGCGACCGCTGAATCCACGCTGACCGTCGGTGTGGAAACACCTCCGCTGCCGGCAGGAACATTGACCTTCCCTGTCACGGCGGGGACGATCACTGCTCCGTTTATTGTCACGGGGACTGGTACCAACGCATACATTTCCGAGACGGCGGACACGGGCGTTACCAACGGCGGACAGGCCACCTTTGGCTTTTCCATTACCAATGCCGGCAATTACGTGGTCCAGGTATCCGTGAACGCCTCCACTATGGCGGCGAACTCCGTCTACTTGAATATCGATGGGACGCCCCAGGACCCGACCATGATATGGGACATTCCGCTGACCTCGGGGTTCGAGCGATTGCTAGCCGGCCAGCGGGGCAATGGCACTTTCGACAACGACCAGTTTGCTCCCAAGGTTTTCAACCTTGCCGCGGGTACGCATCAGTTGATCGTGGTCGGTCGGGAGGCGAATGTGCAGATGCAAAGCTTTTCGATCCTGCAATTGCCGGCACCGCCTCAGAATCTGCGGGTAGTGGTGCCCTAGCCGTTTCGGAAGGACACCTTGAAATATCGTATCGCCGTTATCTTTTAGAAATCTTTTAAACGGGAACGTTCGAATGTGAATGTTCCCGTCGCCGGTCCAATTTGACCCTCGTATTCAGAAAACGCGTGCCCCGGCGCGCCCGCCAGCTTTGTGAAATTACCTGTGGATACCTCAACGAGTGAGGCGATGACGGTTCCCGAATCAGGGGGCCGGCGACCTCGATTGCTGGTGGCCATTGCCAGCTACGGGGAAAAGAACCTCGCTTTCCTGAAACGGATCATTGCGAATTACCGGAGCCTGCCGATGCAGGTGGATGTGGTGGTGCTTTCGGAGGCGCCCAAGGACCTTGGCGCCGGCGTCAAGGTGCTGGTTGGCCTGCCCAGTAAAAATCCATGGTCTCTGCCGTTCGCGCACAAGGCGCTGTTCGCTGAAAATCTGGATCGTTACGACCTGTTTATCTATTCCGAGGATGACATCGAGGTCACGGAGACGAACGTCCAGGCATTTCTCCGTGCCACTCCGCACATGCAGCCGGATGAAATTGTCGGTTTTCTCCGGTTCGAGGTGGACAAAACAGGGACCAGGTCGATGCCGGAAGTCCACGGCCGGTTTCATTGGAAGCCGGAATCAGTCGGCCGGCGCGGGCCCTACACGGTCGCCGAATTCACCAATGAACACGCGGCCTTTTACCTGTTGACCCAGGACCAGTTGCGCCAGGCGATTCGTTCCGGCGGTTTTCTGCGGGCTCCCTATGAAGGACGGCATGACATGCTTTGCACCGCGGCCACGGACCCGTACACGTCTTGCGGCTTTCGCAAGGTCATCTGCGTCTCTGCCATCGGAGATTTTCTTGTCCATCATATGCCCAACCGCTACGTCGGCCAGATGGGCATATCACTGGCTTCGTTCCAGGAGCAGATCCAGACGCTGGAAGCGATTGGCAGCCGGGCGCATCCGGCGAGCACACTCTGCCCGCTGGAATCAAAATTATTGCATGGCCGGTGGTCCAAACTTTATTACGAGGACTCCAGCGAAGCCGCATTGAGAGCGGTGCCGGCGGACGCAAAAAGCATCCTCTCCATCGGGTGTGGCTGGGGAGCCATGGAAGCAGCGCTTCAGGCGCGGGGAGCCGCGGTGACGGCGGTACCGTTGGATTCCGTCATCGGTGCGGCGGCAACCCGTCGGCACGGGTTTGAAATGATCTATGGTGACTGGAACGGGTGTTTGGACAAGTTGACGGGACGGAAATTCGACGTTGTCCTGATGATGAACCTGCTCCATTTGTTGCCGGAGCCAGGCCGCGCCCTAGAACAGTCTTCCCGGTTCCTCGGCACTGGCGGGATCCTGGTGGTTGGTGGACCCAACTTTGATCGCCTCCCGACCTGGTTCCGACGAACCTTCGGGATCAATGACGAGCGAAAACTAAGAAACTTTGATCAAAGCGACATCAACCGTTGTGGTCCGCGGACGTTGCGTCGGCATCTCCGGAATGCGGGCCTGCAGGTCACCGCGGTTGAGTGGCTCGATCACCGGCTTTCCGAACGCAAGCTGCGAGCCAGGGAAATGCCGCTCGGAAGTTTTACGGCCAGGGACTGGCTCCTGAAGGCGAAACGATAGCCGGGACACCATGCATTTTGTATTCATTTATCCCAGCCCGGGCATTTTTGGGGGCATTGAAACGCTCCTCGCGCGAATGTCCCGCTGGCTGACCCGCAATGGGCATCAGGTGACCTTGCTGGTGGAAACGGGCGGATCCTGGACGGAGGTTCTTCCCCCGGAGGCACGCTGCATCACGCTGGGCGATCGTTTTCGTGAACTCTACTATTATTTACACGCGGGGAGGCTTTGGAACAGTTTGAACCTGCCTCCGCCCGACGTCATAAAAAGTTTTGACCTGCCTTCTTCCTGGATGGCGTGTCAGCTGGCGGCGTGGATCGGTAACGGCTGCAAGGTTATCGGCGGCATTTATAATCCTCTCGTCTTTAAATGGTATTATTCCTCGAATTCATTGCCGCGCTGGGATGACAACCTGCTTTATTTGCGGAACTATTTGAAACGCATCCCGGCCAGTGCCCGGTTCTTCTGCGGTGCCGACCAGGTCGAGGAGCTGGAGGAAATCCATCGGAACCAGGGCCTGTTATGGCCGATTCCCATCGATACGACCCAGTTCGAACCCGCTATGCGCAAACCCAAATGGGGCAGGCTTGTGTCCATCGGACGGCTTTCCGCGATGAAGGAGTACAACCTGTATATGATTGAAGTGGTCAAGGCTTTGAGAAACAAGGGCCTTGAGGTTACCTGGACCGTGTATGGCAGTGGCGAATATGAAAAGGGCATGCGTGAACGGGTCAAACAAGAAGGGCTGGAGCAGGCCGTTTTCATTGAAGGCAATGTTCCCTACAGCCGGTTTTGGAAGGTCCTGGAGGATGCTTATGTCTTTGTGGGAATGGGCACGTCCATCCTGGAAGCGGCCTTGTTCAAGGTCCCCAATGTGAATGCCCTGGCCTATGACCGCGAGGGAGTGACTTATGGTTCCGTCCATCAATTCCCCCGAGGAAGCATTGGGCCGTCCATTATCTCCCCGCCGAAATTTAAGGTGGTCGACGAGATAGAACGGATTTTACGCTTTAGCCCCATGGAATATGAGGCCGAGGTGGAACTGGTGTATCAACATGTCCAGGATCATGCGATTGATGCGTCCATGGAACGCTTTCTCGAAATGGTCCGGCAGGCGGAACCAATCCGGACCCAAAAGTTGGTTTACCTGGCAAACTATCCGCTTTGGGTGTTCCGGCGCTTGATGAAACTGTTGGTTCGCCCGAGGCAAACCGGTCATCCGGTTTTCGGGTTGCCGGCATCACCGGCAGCACCCTGACTATCACGTACGTATATAGACTGCTGAGGCCCAATCAGCGCGGTCTCGGGACTTCACCCGCAAAAACGATAAAAACCCGCAATCAGGCCGGATTATGAAGGAAAACTTGAATAAAATCATTGGTCTTTTCGGAGTTTTGTGCTATGATTCACGACTGGGTAAAATTGGCTATCGAGGTGGCAAAAAACAGTCAGAAGGCATTGGAACAAAGCACATCTTGCTGCTTCCCATCTCGGATGATTTGATGATCAGACAGGCAAACTATCGTTTTTTATCGGGTTTGGTTTCAGTTGTTGCAACTATGAGTAGCTTTGGCCGTTTTAAAATCGCCGATTGGTGCAGGAATATGCGGGTCAAAGCGCCGGCCGCTACGTTGATTGGTGCTTTTGCTCTGGCGTTTTCGGCCTGCGGTCAAGGAACCCAGCCCATCGTTGCCATTCATGACTCCGAGTTGACGCGGGCTTTGGAAACCATGCCGGCGTCGGGCGCGACCCCCACCGGTCCAGGGACCACCAGCAATCAATGGTGGACGACTCAATGGCATTACTTTGTGATGCCGGATGCCGTCAAGGAAGCGCTGCGTTCCGATGGGACCGCGTTCACGGTGGTCGGCGATTCGAACATCGTGGCTGGAGTTTTGACCAACATCGACGGTTCGCCTAAATATCCCATCGTCATCAGCCTCGCTTCCGAAGCGATTCTCGACAGCGAAATCGCCCGGTTGACCAACTATGTCGCCGGCGGCGGCTTTCTATTTGTCGGCTCATCGTCCTTCACCCGCAATATCAACGGAACCACGCGTGGAGATTTTGCTATCGCCAATGCCTTGGGTGTCCACATGGTGACGCCCGCCCTCACCAACTGGTTTTTAGACAGTACGTTTAACAAGGTCTCCAATCACCCTCTCCTCAGCATGTTTCCAGGCGGTCCGGTCGAATGGCAAATGGCGTCGTCGTCGGAGGAAATATCTTGGCCGGTGTCCACCCGGTTTAACAGTGAAACCCCGAACGCGTCAAACCCCGGTCTTCCTCATTTGGTGTGGCAGGTTCAGGCAAACGGCGCCACGGTCATTGCCGAGGGAGACGGGAATGCGCCGTATCTCCTGGTGAAGCCTTACGGCAAGGGTTACTTCATTTATGATGCCGCGATGCAACCCCTGTTGGGCCATGGCGGCTGGGCGCCTGGGATGTATGCTTACAGTATATTCAGAAACGCCATCCAGTGGGCGTTTCAGTCCGCCGGGGTGCCGGTCGTCAAGCGCAGTCCGTGGCCATATCCTTATGACGCGGCCGTTATCTTTCGCCACGACATGGAGGCCATCCCGACCAACATCATCAGCATCGAGAAATCGTCCCTGTTTGAGCATACCAACGGAGCCAGCGGGGATTATTACTTCTGCACCGGCATCTTGGGCCTGGATATGCCCAACCCCACCTTGACGAATACCATTGCCAGTCTCCGCCGGGCGATCACCAACAACGGTGCGACCATCAACTCGCACAATGGGGGGCTCACCAACATCAATCCCTTTTATAACCCGCCCTTGATTCCCATTGAGCCCAATCTGACTCAGTTGCTTTCGGAAGGGTGGTTGGCCGCCTTGGAGCCCTATACGGAGCCGGCTTTGGCCCCTTTTAATGCCAACGGGCTGGAATATGATTACTGGCATTGGTCGCCGGATGAGATTTTGGATCTCTCCAATGGCGCTGCCTACTCGCTGACTTCCATTTCAAATTCATTCGTTGATCTCACCGGCTGGGGCCTTACGAATGGGACTCCGCGGGCGTGGGTGGCTCCCTATTTTAACGCGACCCGGGAAGCATCCTTTCAAATCGAAGAACAACTGGGCATCAAAATCGCGGGCGAGACCAAACTTTCCCCCTTCCCTCATTGGACCCTCTCGACGCAGACGCCGGACAAGTTGTATTCGACCCTGCAACTGCCGGTCAGCGATTGGTTCGTCAGCTACCAAAGTTTAACTCAAGTTGCGCAAGCCATGGAAAATGGCCATACCACGGATACCATGAAGGCGCTGGTTGATGCCTATTACAATTTGGGAGCTTTGCTCAACCTTTATTGTCACAGCATGTCGCCCAGCGGAGGTCCGGCCGGGACGGTGCCGGGTGATTACCTTACCTACAGCCTGAGCAAACCAAGAATCTGGTCCACCAATTCGGCCGGGATTTATGCCTGGTGGCTGCAACGATCCAATGCCCAGGTCGTCGCCAGCTATACCAATAACAGCGGTCAAAGCGTGACCACGCTTTCGATTACCGGCGAGGGCAACACCAATGCCGCGGTTGAAATTCTGGCGCCCAGCGCCTCCTATTCCAGCCTCCAGGTTTTTACCAACGGCACGCTTGCGGGCACAAATATTTATCGGACTAACGGCCCGGTTATCAAGGTGCTGGTCGGCACATCGGTTACCAATGCCGTGGTCAGCTATTTGATTCCTCCGTCCGCTCAGGACGATGTTTTTACTGTCGCGCAAGGCTCTTCCCTGGTGATATCCGCCCCGGGTATTTTGGCCAACGACTCGGCGGGCAGCGGCGGGGGCGGTCTGACCGCGGTGCTGGCCAGCGGGCCGGCAAATGGTTCGCTGACTTTTAACCCGAATGGTTCCTTCACCTACACGCCCACGAACAACTTCACCGGGGCGGATGGCTTTACTTATCAGGCCGTCAGCGGTTCGTTGACCTCGAGCGTGGCGACGGTGACCATAATGGTTTTGTCGCCCGGCGAACTCGTTTTCGATACTTTCGCGCGCCCGACGAATACGAGCGACATCTTTCCCTGGGTCCAGGAACTTGGCGCCTGGAGCATCATCAATAACGCGCTGGTTGGAACCAGTCCGTTCGGAAGCTATGGCTATGCCTTTTACGGCAATAATGCGAGTTGGAATGATTTTTCCATGCAGGCGCAAATCCAGTTTTCTTCGACGAGTGGATTTGGCGGGGGCATCGGTGGAAGGCTGGATCCCGTCAGCGGGGCGCATTATGCCGCCTGGATTTATCCGGAAAATTCTCCCGCTGCGCCGGGGGATGGGAGCGCCGTGTTGCAGCTCGTCAAGTTTGAAACCTGGACGGCTTTCGTTCTGGTGGGAAACCCGATTTCTCTGCCCGCCGTGGGCACGGGGACCCACACCCTGAAACTGACCTTCCAGACCAATAGTCTCGCCGTCTATTTCGACAGCGTCTTGAAGACCAATGTCATCGACGATGGATCCATAGACGGATTGCCGGCCTTCACCAACGGAACCGTCAATCTGGACATGTGGACGGAATCGCCGACAACGTACACCATGACGGTGGACAACGTGATTGTAAGCGCCTTGACGAGTGTGGCCAACAATGACAGCTACAGTGCCGCGAAAAACACGGCGCTGCACGTCCCAGCGCCGGGGGTTTTGGCCAATGACTCCGGTGGAATTGGAGGTCTCACCGCTCTTCCAATCAGCAGCCCGTCCCATGGCAGCCTGACGCTTACCAACAACGGCGGCTTCACTTACACACCCAGCAACAACTATATCGGGGGGGACAGTTTTACCTATAAGGCCACCGACGGCCAGACCACTTCCAGCGTGGCGACGGTGACCATCACGGTAAATAATTTTCCGGTGGCCAACAATGACAGTTACGCCCTGGTGGAAAATACTACTTTGACCGTGGGCCCGCCGGGAGTTCTGGCCAACGACACCGGCGGCGTTGGCAGCCTGTCGGCCATTTTGGTCAGTGGCCCAACCAATGGCACCCTGGCGCTGACCAACAATGGCAGTTTCGGTTACACGCCGGTGAACGATTATACCGGGCCGGATAGCTTCACCTACCAGGCCACCGATGGCGTCACCACGTCGACTGTGGCCACCGTGACCTTTACGGTGACGACTCCGGCGACGGCCAACAATGACATCTACGGGATGGCTCCGGGAACAATTCTAAACGTGTCCACCCCGGGAGTTTTGGCCAATGACACGGGTGGGGTCGGAAGCCTGACGGCAGTTCTGTCGTCCGGACCGCTTTTCGGCATATTTAACCTGACCAACAGTGGAGGATTCAGCTACCAGCCGACGAATAGCTTCGTCGGGGTGGATGATTTTACTTATCGGGTCACGGATGGAACCACCACCTCGGCCGTGGCGGTCGTGGCCGTTGAGGTCGTACCGGCAGGAAAATTGTTCCTGGATAATTTCACTCATACACCGCTATGGCCGTGGATTCAGCAGACTGGCACCTGGAGCACCGTAAACAACATGCTGGTCAGCACCAGCGATTCAAGTCCATACGCCTTTGCCTATGTCAGCAACAGCTGGACCGACTATGTGGTGCAGGGTCAAATCCATTTTTCCACGACGAACGCGTGGGGCGCGGGAATCAGCGCTCGCGTGAATGCGACGAACGGGGCGCAATATGCAGCCTGGGTTTACCCGGAAGGATCGCAGGGAGACGCTTACCCGGCCCCGCCGACGGGTTTGGCAGTGTTAAAATTGCTAAAATTCACGGCTTGGGGTGGGGATATCGGCAGTTCTTACACCGTCATGGGCCAGGTGAATCTGCCAAACGTGGGAACCAATTGGCATGCGCTGAAAATGGCATTGCAGGGGACAAACGTCGTGGTGAGTTTTGATGGCACCCAGGAAATCAACACCAACGATCCGGCAGCTTACGCCAGCGGCGGGATCAGTGTGGGCATGTTTTCGGATGCGACGCTGCACACGTTTTCGGTGAGCAATGTGGTCGTAGCTCCGCTGGTGGCGGACGACAGCTACAATCTGGGCTCCAGCACTACATTGAATGTGCCCGCTTCGGGAGTGTTGAGTAATGATACGGATGTCTATGGGGCCGGCTTGACTGCGGTATTGGTGAGCGGTCCAGCTCACGGGATATTATCTCTCACCAACAACGGCGGATTCAGTTATACAGTCACCAACGGCTTTATTGGCACTGACAGCTTCGTCTATCGCGCCATTTCGGGTGCGACCACTCTGGGTACGGCAACCGTCACTATCACCATCACCTCAATCCACAACGGGCCGAGTTTGTCGGGTCAGGCCAATCGGACGAACAACGAGCTTGCCCTGTTGACGATCACCAATACGGCGACGGATTCAGACATTCCGCCGTTGACCCTCACGTATCAGTTGCAGAGTCCGCCGGCCGGCGCGGCAATTAACACCAATACCGGCGTGATTGCCTGGACACCCACAGAAGCGCAGGGGCCTGGGGTTTACACGATTACGACGATAGTGACGGATAATGGGGTGCCCAATTTGAGCGCAACCAACAGCTTCCAGATCACGGTCAATGAGGTGAATGCCGCGCCGGCGCTGACCTTGCCGCCGAACACGAACATTGTGGAGCAAGCAGCCTGGAGCGCCACGGCGACGGCGACGGATAGTGATCTGCCCACCAATCTGCTGACGTTTGCGCTGGTCAACGGCCCGGCCGGATTGACCGTGACAACCAACGGCGTGATCAACTGGACGCCGACGGAAGCGCAAGGACCGGGTATTTATACGGTAAACATCAGTGTGACGGACACAAACGCCGCAGCAACAAATGCTAAATCGCTGAGCACCACCAACAGCTTCCAGATCACGGTTAACGAAGTGAACACGGCGCCGTCGCTGACGTTGCCGCCGAACACGAACATCCTCGAACAAGTGGCTTGGAGCGCGACGGCCACGGGAACCGATTCGGATATTCCGACCAACCTGCTAACGTTTGCGCTGGTCAATGGCCCGGCTGGATTGACCGTGACAACCAATGGTGCAATTAGCTGGACGCCGACCGAAGCGCAGGGCCCGGGTGTTTACACGGTGAGCATCAGCGTGACGGATACGA
>CAYPSF010000049.1:0-26559 GCA_964413165.1 uncultured Bifidobacteriaceae bacterium | reverse complement strand
GAATCGTTGAATCGTTGAATCGTTGAATCGTTGAATCGTTGAATCGTTGAATCGGCGTGGCTGCGGTTCAACAGTTCAACGATTTAACGGTTCAACTTCTTCGGTAAATCTTGTGCATGGCGGCCTGGTCCACCGGCTTGACCAGGATTTCATCAATGTTCACATGCGGCGGGCGGCTGGCGACCCAGACCAGGATTTCCGCAATGTCCTCGGCCACCAGGGGATTGATGCCGGCATAGACTTTTTCCGCCCGCTCGGCGTCGCCCTTGAAACGCACGAGCGAAAAATCCGTTTTCACCAGGCCGGGGTCGACGGTGCTGACGCGGATGCCCGTGCCGTTCAATTCAAACCGCAACACGCGAGTGATTTGCAATTCGCCCGCCTTGGCCGCGCAATAGGCGGCCGCGCCTTCGTAAGCCGCGTGGCCGGCGTTGGAGCCGATGTTGATGATGCTCGCCCCGTCGTCGTGCGGCAACAGGGGCAGGGCCGCGCGCGTGACCCGCAACACGCCCAGCACGTTCGTCTGCATCATGGTTTCCCAGTCCGCGTCCTTGCCCTCGGCAACCGGGTCCTGCCCATGCGCGCCGCCGGCGTTGTTGATCAAAACGTGCAGTTTATTCTGCCCGCCGATTATTTCCTTCGCCCAGGCCATGAAGGTTTCCACGCTGGCGGTTTTGGAAACGTCCAGGACGTGGACCTGCGCTTCCGGTGATCCGGCGGTGCGCGCCTCGGCGGCGACCTTTTCCAGGCGGTCGGTGCGTCGCGCCCCGAGCAAAAGCCGGGCGCCCTGGGCGCCAAACGCGCGCGCCGCCGCGGCGCCAAAGCCGCCCGATGCGCCGGTGATCAGCACCCACTTGTTTTTCAATGACAATGCCATGAACCGAAAATTTATTCGGACGATCGGTCCTTTTGGCCATCGTCCCGGCCCCGAAGTTTGGACAGGTCGGACAATTTGTCGAATAAAAATCCGACGATCATGGCGCAGAGGCAGCCGATGACGACGCCGGCGACGCGGTCGAGCGAGCTATGCCATTTATCGGTGGCGCCGGCGAGGGTCACCAGGATGACGGCGACGAACGCCGGGCGCAGCATGTCATCCTGTTTCAGGAGATAACAGACCAGGCCGGTGAGCATGACGCCGATGGCCATGGCCACGAGCGGCTGGGGGATGATAATGCTCAGGGTGGCGCCGCCGAACGCGCCGGCCAGGTTGGCGACGACGCGCATCAAGGAAGCCTTGAGGGAAGAGTGCAAACTGGGCTGGGTTACCAGAACGGCGGAAACCGCCGCCATCCAGGGCGTGCCGGGAAGGGCAACGAACTGGTAAACCAGCGCGCCGGTGACGGCGGCCACGGCGGCCTTGACGGAAAAAATGACGGCTTCGAAGTGACGCGGTTGCATGTGGAAATTAGAATCGTTTGGCCATCGTCCTTGCGTGAATTTTGAACCGGCCCGACAATTTGTCGAATAAAAACCTGATTTAGCGATCCTGGACGTTGCGTGGAATTCGCGTCAGCGTTTGGACTGCGCGTGCTTTAGCACCGCTTTTGAACCGGGGTGCATTGGCCGGGCTCATGTTTCCCGGTGCCATGACCTCCCGCGATGCAAAGCGGCGGTAAACCGCACGCACTTCAGACGCTTTGCGAGATTCGGTCAGGTCTGGCAATCCCGCACTCCGTTCCATTTGGGCAACAGATCCTTGAGCCACGCCGTTTTGCATGGGTTTCCCGTCACTTAACGGTTGCGCCCGGCGATTTTTCCGGCCAAGCTATTCGGGTCTGCCGGATGGGGTCGTAGCTCAGTTGGTAGAGCGCTTCGTTCGCAATGAAGAGGTCAGGGGTTCGATCCCCCTCGGCTCCACCATCCTTCGCTCGGAACGGGTAAAACTATCCAAATGAGAATTGGCAGCCGCCGGTCGGCCTGATATTTTCCGCGAAATGTCCGACACGGCTGACGTGGCCCAGACGCCCTCGAAGGCGCAGGTGTTTTTCCGCCGGTTGATCACCACGGTGATTCTCTGGACGGTGATTCTCTTGGCTTTGTTTTCCAACAACCGGCTGATTTCCAACGGGGTTTTCATTCTGATCATGGTGTTTCTCGCCACGGCCGGGCTCGCGGAATTTTACGGGATGGTTGAGAAATGCCATCTGGCCTGCTTCAAATGGTGCGGTCTGATCGGCGGCATTCTGCTCATGACCGGCACGTTTTTGCAGCTGACGGGGGAAATCTCGGCGTTTACCACGGGCTATGTCGGGGTCTATGATTCGCCGGCCCGGCCCAACGACTTTGAAACCGGTTTCGTCATCCTGTTTGTGCTCGGCTTGTGCGTGCGACAGCTCCTTTCGCGCGTCAACACGACGGGCATCGTCGCCATTGCCACGACCCTGTTCGGCCTGATGTATGTGCCGTGGCTGTTCAACTTCGTCCAAAAAATCAATTTTTTCCCCGGCGTGGACGGCCGGTTCTATGTCCTTTACTTCATCCTGGTGACAAAATTCAGCGACACCGGGGCGTATGTCGTTGGCTCGCTCATCGGCCGGCACAAGATGATTCCGCGCATCAGCCCCGGCAAGACGTGGGAGGGCTTTGGCGGCGCGATTTTTTCATCCACGGTGGCCAGCCTCGTTTTTGTGCATTTTCTCGGTGACAAAATGCCGGGCATGCACCGGTTGCATGCCGTGGTGCTCGGCGTCGTGTTGAGCATGACGGCGGTCATCGGCGACCTGATTGAATCGCTGTTCAAGCGCGAAGCGGGCGTGAAGGATTCCGGGCATTTGTTCCCGGGCATCGGCGGCATTCTCGACTTGCTGGACAGTTTGCTGTTCAATGCGCCCATCATGTATCTGTATTTGCGCCACATTTTGACCCATCCGTGAGCAAGCCACAGATGAACACAGATGAAACACAGATTCTAAACGATGCAAAGGACTATTCGTTACAGCCCGTTACACAGCAAATCATCGGTGCGGCTTTTGAAGTTCACAACGTCCTTGGCCACGGCTTTCTCGAACGGATTTACCAGCGCGCCATGCAGGTGGAGCTTGAAGCGCGTGGACTCGAGGTCGAACTCGAGCCTAAAATCAAAGTCCAATACAAGGAAGTGATCATGGGCGACTATGCCGCTGATTTGCTCGTGGAAGGCAAAATCATTGTGGAACTCAAAACTGACCCGGTTTATCAGGCTGTCCATGAGGCCCAATTGCTCAATGAACTTCGGGGCACAGGAATGAGGCTTGGCTATCTGATTAACTTTGGGCGAGAGCGGGTGGAATACAAACGCATGGTCTTTTGACCTATAATCTGTGTCAATCTGTGATCATCTGTGGCTAAAATGAAGAACGTCGTTTTACTTGGCTCGACCGGCTCCATCGGCACCAGCACCGTCAAGGTGGCCGAGGATCTGCCGGACCGCATCCGGCTGGTGGGCCTGGCCGCCGGCAACAACGCCGAACTGCTGCTTAAGCAGGCGCGCCACCACCGGCCCATCGCCATTGCCATCGCCAACCCGGAAAAGGCCCGCGACCTCGGGAAATTCTTCGGCGCAACGACGGAGGTTTTTTCCGGCGACGAAGGTTTGATCAAGCTGGCCACACTGCCAGCGGCGGACATTGTGCTCATTGCCATCGTCGGCACGGCGGGATTGAAGCCGGCGCTGGCCGCGATTCGCGCGGGCAAGGACATCGCCGTGGCATCGAAGGAAATCCTGGTGATGGCCGGCGAAATCGTGATGAACGAGGCGCGCAAGCACGGCGTGCGCGTGCTGGCGGTGGACAGCGAGCACTCGGCGATTTTTCAGTGTCTGGAAGGCAAACCGCCCGGCTCCGTCCGCAAGCTGTGGCTGACGGCGTCCGGCGGGCCGTTTCGCCAGACGCCGAAGGAGGACTTTGCGAACATCACCGTGGAACGCGCGTTGAAGCATCCGTCCTGGGTCATGGGCCGCAAGATCACCATCGATTCGGCGACGCTATTCAACAAGGGGCTGGAGATGATCGAGGCGCGCTGGCTGTTTGACATTGGCATCGAGCGCGTGGGCGTGCTGGTGCATCCGCAAAGCATCGTGCACTCGATGGTGGAATTCGTAGACGGCTCGCTGCTGGCGCAACTGTCCACGCCGGACATGTGCCTGCCCATTCAATATGCGCTGACGTATCCCGACCGCGCGCCGAGCGAGCGCGTGCAGACCAATTTTGCGAAGCTCGGCAGCCTGACGTTCGAGGAACCGGACGTGGAAAGGTTTCCGGCGATCGACCTGGCGCGCCGGGCAGGGGAGGCGGGCGGCACGTTGCCGTCGGTGTTGAACGCGGCCAACGAGGTCGCGGTCGAAGCGTTTGTGAACGGCAAAAGCAGTTTCCCGCAAATCACGGAAACCGTCCGGCGCACCATGGACGCCCACCGGGTGGTTCCGCATCCGACGCTGGAGCAGATCCTGGAAGCCGATGCCTGGGCGCGGGCCGAAGCGGCGAAATAGAAGATCATCCCCGTGCTCGTAATCGAACCCGCACCCTGAAGGGTGGACACCAAACCGGATTTTGCACGGGTTCTGTCTTCATTATCCTTCGCTGATGGCGAGGATGATGGGCTGCTTCCATGATTGCGGCCTGAAAATTCGCTGGTATATTCAACGCATCCGTAGAGGGAATTTAACAAATTAATGACAATTTTGAGATATATTTTCATCGCCCTGGAGGTGGTGCTGTTGTTCAACCTGCTCATTGCGGTCCATGAGCTGGGGCATTTTCTGGCGGCTAAATGGCGCGGGCTGAAAATCGAGCGCTTCGCCATCTGGTTCGGCCCGGCGATTTGGAAGCGGAACATCGGCGGGATTGAGTACTCGCTGAATTCAATTCCGTTCGGCGGCTATGTGGCGCTGCCGCAAATGGCCACGATGGAGGTTATCGAAGGCAAGAACGACACCGCGGCGGAAGCCCTGCCGAATGTGTCGCCGCTCGACAAGATCATCGTTGCGTTTGCCGGACCGTTGTTCAGCTTCTTACTTGCGGTTTTCTTTGCCTTTATCGTTTGGGGCGTCGGCAAGCCGGGCAACGAGGTCGGCGCCTCCACCGTCATCGGGTGGGAGGGCGAGAACGGACCGGCCTGGAAGGCCGGCTTGCGTCCGGGAGACGAGATTTTGGAGGTGGACGGCCATCCCGTGAAATATTTTATTTCCGCCGGCGCCGACAGCATCAAGTGGCGCATCATCACCAGCGAAGGCACCAACATCGCCATCAAATATCTCCGCGATGGCCAGGAGGCGATGGCCTATCCCATCCCTTACCATCGCGCGACCAAATGGTATGAGCGGAGGGCCCTGCGCGAAATCACCATCCTGCCGGCGATGAAATCCATCATTTACCAGGTGGCCAGCAACAGTCCCGCCGCCCTGGCCGGACTGACTAATGGCGACGAGGTGGTTGCCTTGAACCATGAAAAGATTTATCACCCGGAGACCATTCTTTCCCTGGAGGATTCCTGGAGCAACAGCCCGGTCAAGCCGGTCACCCTGACCGTGAAACGCGGCGACGGGCAGTTTGACTGCACGCTGCTGGCGGTGAAGCCCGTCGTGCCTACGAACAGTCATCCGTCCCTGGGCATCCTGGCCGTGGGCGAAGAAACCAACGCGAGCCTGGCATATCCGAACCCGGTGGACCAGATTCAAACCAGTGTGGGGCAGATTTTCGCCACGATCGGTGCCTTGTTTGCGCACAAGGGCGAAATCGGCGTGCAACAACTCGGCGGCCCGGTGATGATCGCCCGCGTTTATTACAACCTGTTCCAGGATGAAGACGGCTGGCGGCGCGTGCTGTGGTTCAGCGTCATTCTCAATGTGAACCTGGCCTTGATCAACCTGTTGCCGATGCCGGTGCTCGATGGCGGACATATCACGCTGTCGCTGATTGAAGCCGTCCGCCGCCGCCCGGTCAAAACCCACATCCTGAATTACATCCAGAACAGCTTCATGGTGCTCCTCCTGCTGTTCATGGTTTACATCATGTTCTTCGACACCGGCGACTGGTGGCGCAGCGCGCACAGCGAACGCGAGCAGACCGTCATTTTTGCGCCGGCAAAATAGTTCCCCGCATGCGCTACTGCGAATCCCCATTTTTTTACCAGCGCCGCAAAACCCGCGAGGTCGTCATCGGCGATCCTGCGAACGGTGGTGTCATCATCGGTGGCAACCACCCGGTCGTGAACCAGTCCATGCTGACGTGCGACACGATGGACACCGCCGAGAGCGTGAAACAGACGCTCGACCTGGTCGCCGTCGGCTGCCAGCTCGTCCGCATTACCGCCCCGACGGTGAAGGACGCGGCGAATTTGCAGAACATCGTCGCCGAGCTGCGCCAACGCGGTTGCCGGGTGCCGATTGTCGCCGACATCCATTTCAAGCCCGAAGCGGCCATGGAAGCGGTGAAATGGGTTGAAGTCGTGCGGGTGAACCCCGGCAACTACGCCGATTCGAAGAAGTTTGCCATCAAGGAATACACCGATGAGCAATACGCCGCGGAACTAAAGCGCATCGAGGAAAAATTCGTGCCGCTGGTGCTCGAAAGCATCCGACTGAAACGCGCGCTACGCATCGGGACCAATCATGGTTCGCTCTCCGACCGCATCATGAACCGGTACGGCGACACGCCGCTGGGCATGGTTGAGAGCGCGCTGGAGTTTGCTCGCATCTGCCGCAAACATAATTTTCACAACTTCAAATTCTCGATGAAGTCGAGCAACCCCAAGGTGATGATCGAGTGTTATCGCCTGCTGGTGGCGCGGCTGGAACAGGAAGGGCCGGATTGGAATTATCCCATCCACCTTGGCGTGACCGAAGCGGGCGAGGGCGAGGACGGCCGCATCAAGAGCGCCATCGGCATCGGCTCGCTGTTATGCGACGGTCTCGGCGACACCATCCGGGTCTCGCTCACGGAGGACAGCCCGCGCGAAATCGAGGTCTGCCGCGATTTGCTGGCGCAAATTCCCAAACTGAGCGGTGAACCGTGGAATGGTGGAACCGTTAAATCGGCTACGCATACGGACGATTCAACGATTCAACGATTCAACGATTCAACCTTCCCTTTCGACCCGTTTCATTTCGAGAAACGTGAGACGCCGGAAATCGAATTGAACGAACAGGTCAAGTGCGGTGGCGAACAGCTCATCCGGGTCGTGGTCGCCCGCGCGACGTGGGACAAGGTCGCCCACAAGATCCGGCCCAAGGACGACGTGAAGCCGGAGGCGGTTTACGAAGACCTGAACGTGGCTGAGATCGATCCGACCAAAGATTTTGAGGTGAACTGCGACACCCAACTCGTCACGGTGAGGGATGGCCTGGAACTGCCGGCCATTGCCGCGTTCCGGCTGCTGGCTTTGAAACTGAAGCGGCTTGGGCGCAACAACCCGATTTTGCTGAAGGACTGCATCAATTTTGAGCCGGCGCCATTGGACCCGAAGATCGCCCTGCTGCGGGCGTCAGTGGTGATCGGTTCGCTGCTGGCGGACGGGATGGGTGATGCGATTCTGGTCCGCGGCGAGGCTGGAGGCGGGCAATCGCTGCGGCTGGCGTACAATATTTTGCAGGCGGCGGGTTGCCGCTCATTCAAGACCGATTACGTGGCGTGCCCGAGCTGCGGACGCACGTTGTTCAACCTGCAGACGGTGACGGCCCGCATCAAGACCCGCACGGAACACCTCAAGGGCGTGAAAATTGCCATCATGGGCTGCATTGTGAACGGCCCGGGCGAGATGGCGGATGCCGACTTCGGTTACGTGGGCGGCGCGCCGGGCAAGATCAACCTGTACGTTGGCAAGACGCCGATCAAATTCAACATCCCCGAAGCCGAGGCCGTGGAACGCCTGGTGGACCTGATCAAGGAACACAGCAAATGGGTGGAGCCGGAGGCTCAGGAGCAATCTGCTTTGCAATCTACCGTTTAGTTTGGACCCTTAAAAGTCCTGATACCCGGAGCAATGTCTCCACTGCCAGTTCCGTTTTTTTGGATAATAAGACCCCAATGTCCTACCAAGGCGCTACCCCAGACAATTTCCACTGAATCGGCATGATTGAAGATCATCATCCACGAATCGAACTTCCCGACTGCGGTTGAGTTGGCGAGCGTATTCCAGGTTGTGGGGTACTCATTCTCATTCAGGGACGACCATAGGTTTGTGCCCGGCAAGCGCCCATCGATTGGCAAAACGTTGGCACAGACGCGGGCGATTTCGCGCAGTTCAGCGGGAGAAACGATTGACCTGATTCGCTGGCGAAATCCGATTTGAAAGACCTTGGCCGGGGTGATGACAAATCCGGGCGCCAAAAAGAGGCCGGAAAGAACCAGCATGGAAAATGCGAGGCGACGATTGCTTCTTTGGACCAGAGTGACCAGGCAAGTGGCAACCAGCATTATGCTGGAAAACAAAATAATCAGAACCGGCACAATTTGAGCCGGTAACGGAGCGATGAATAGAGGCAAAGGCATTCCTGAGCGGCCGCCAATATACTCCAGGGCGAAGAAGACAATGGTGGCGACCAATATCATGCCGCAAAGAATTTTGCAGGTGGCGCTGATGCCGCATAAATTCGCACTGAAGAGGGCTGACAACCTGGATTTATTTGTGGAGATGGAGGGGGAACCAGCCGGGGACAGCGGTTGATGATCAACCATGCATTCCTTCGCCTCATCCGGATGCTCCTTTCCGCAATAGGTGCATGTCTTCATAGCGACGCAGGTAAGCCGATCATAGACAGCAGCCCCCATTTCACAAGCCTGGTTTGAAAGTGGTAGTGTCCTATTTCAAAAATCCGGGTAGGGCGGGCAGTCCTCTGCCCGCCGTCTCGCAGAGCGGGATAATGAACGGCGCGCACGGAGTGACGCGCCCTACCGGAAATTAGGAAGAGCAGGGGATCAGGGCGAAGGTTGGGTTTCACTTTCAGGCTCCACGCTCCGGGAAGCACGAAACGCCAGCATGAAGCAGACGGCCAACATGAGGTCGATGATGCCGGCGCCAGCCACGAGTGCGGCGACCCGGCCTTGCGCCTGGAGCACCAGCGCAGGCACGCCGAAGGAGAGCTTCTCCAATATTGCCGGCACCATGAGAAGACGATAGCGCTGGACATCACGCGCGATTAACAGGAACACGAACTGCCAGGCAAGTGCCACGCCGATGAACCCGTAGAAATGTTCCGGATGCGTGAGCGGTGGCGGGAAATCCTGCCCCAGCTTCCCCTCGAGAAAGTATTGGGGCAGGAGCACCACGATGCCATAGACGCCTGCGGCCAGGAAGATTCGGGAGGAGAACTTGAGTCGTTGGTTCATGTCCGTCAACGGCGTGCTCAAGGATCGTGGAACGGAACCACTATTCGGGCCGAGCGAACTCCGACGCCAGCTCATCGGCGGTTCGCCCGGCCGATTTTTGTCATCCGATTTGAGCTGTCCCGGCGGCAAGCGCCCTGGCGTCATTGGTGGTGAGCGACTTGCCACCAATGCCCCAATCGCCACTCTTGGTTTCTTCGAGGACAACCACCGTCGCTGGACGCATGTTCTCGCCTTCGATGGATACCATCGTGTCCGTGAGCTTGCGGATCATCTCCTGCTTTTGAGTCGGTGTGAAAACGCCTTCTAACATTTTTACATTGATTAACGGCAGATGTTTTCTTTGGTTTGTTGTTTGTGTTGCTTGGTAATGGTAGGGACAGCGTGCTGCGCTGTCCGGATCCCGCAATGCGGGACGGCGTCCCTACCAAAAGTTTAATCGGCCAGGGCGTGGGTGGCATGGGTGACGGCCCCTCCGGCCCGGAGGGCGGCAGCGACCATTGCCGCCTCGACGATCTCGGCTTCGGTCACACCGGCTTTGCGCGCGTTGCCGCTGTGAATGTCGATGCAATACGGGCATTGGGTGGTGAGCGCGACGGCGATGGCGATCAGTTCCTTGTACTTTACCGGAATGGCGCCGTCGGCGACGGATGCCTTGTCAAAAGCCCAGAAGGCCTTCATCACTTCCGGCGCAAGGCTGTTCATTTTCTTGATCCTGGTCAGGTTTTCTTTGTTATACATATATTTGGTTGCGGTTGATGTTAACGAAACACTTTTACAACTGATGACACGGTCCGGCAATGGGACTTCCGTCCCGCTCAGGGAGCCGGACGCACCCGGTAAAACTTCTGCGGAGAGAGGTTGGCTGACCCATCGGTGAAGCTTACGGTGCCGAGTGTGTTGGTCGCCGTGCCCTGAGCGCTCCAGGCGGTCAGGTTGGAGGAACTCAGGACGGCGTAAATGCCGGGTGGTCCGGTGAGGGTGAACTTAAAGGTCGCGGTAGTCTGGAGTGGTGAAGTTATGCGGACCGCCAGGGGGTAAGTGAACACTGAGACGCCTTGATTCCGTAGCGAGTCAACGACGCCGGCGAGTCCGATGGCAGCCAGCGGTTCGGACAATACGAAGGTCGTCAGCGGATTGCCATCCACGAAAAGCCCGATCAACTGCTGCAGGTCGGGGGGCAAGATGAGACTCGTGAGTTGATTGCCGCTCAGGCGGAGGAAGGCCAGGTTCGTCAGGTCCGCGGGCACGGTGAATTTGGTCAATTGATTCGCGCTGGCGATCAGAACGCTCAATTGGGTCGTGCCCGCCGGCAGGTTGAGGCTGCTTAGCCGGTTCCCATCAAGATTGAGATTGGTCAGACTGGTCAGCGCCGGGGGCAACGTCAGGTTCGTGAGTTGATTCTGGAAGACGCTGAGGACGCTCAGATTCGTCATGTCGGCTGGCAAGGCCAGGCTGGAGAGCTGATTGAGACCGAGACGCAGCGAGGTCAACTTCGTCAGTCCCGTCGGCAATGTGACATTGGTCAACCAGCCGAGTTCGGCGCGGAGCGCCGTCAGGTTCGTCAGCCCATCCGGTAACGTGAGCTGGGGGAAGCGATTCTCGCTGATGTCGAGAAAGACCAGGCGCGTCAGGTTGGTGGGGAAGTTGAAACTCGTGACCCGGTTGTCCTGGATATCAAGTGAAACCAAATTCTGAGCCGTTTCCAGCCCGGCCAGCTTGGTTATATTCCGAAAGATGGCGCTCAGGTTCGTCAGGCCGAGCATGTCCTGCCGGGTCAATGGTCCATTGGGCTTGCCCAGCGTCGCGCGGACGACGGCGTTCAGGTTGGGGTCAGGAATGGTCACTTCCTGCGCGAGGCTCGCGGTTAGGAAGCCGGCCAGTGCCAGCAGAGTCAGGAAACGCGCTCGGATGATGGGAATGATAGTTTTCATGTTAACTGGTCTGTCAGATCGGCACCGGGTGGTTGAAAAAGCTGGCCGGTCAAGACCGGCAAACGGGTGAAGTCACACGTGGAATCAGGGTGGGCGCACAACATAGAAGCGCTGCTGTGCGTCGGATGCCGGATCAGTGAATTGATAATGGCCGGGGGAGACTTCGGTGGCGCTGCCGGGGCTCGTCCAGTTTTCGACCTGAATGGCAAGGTCCGCAGTGCTCAGAACGGTGAAATTGAGGCCGGGCGTATCGCGAAAAGTAAATTGGAAAGCTCCGACCGGGAGTTTCACTGGCTGGCTCAGCAAAAACGGGGTCGCCTCCACCGCACTCAAGGGATCGTACAGTTCAGTGGAGGGACCGGTGTCGCTGGTGTTGAATCCGCCAGCGACCAGAACTTTTCCACCGGGAAGAAGGGCAGCGATGTGATCGCGACGACCGCTGACCAGCGGCAGCGTCGGCGACCATTTTCCTGTGGCCGGGTCATACAATTCTGTGCTCGTGGGAAGAACGCTACCAAAGAAGCTGGTGCCCCCCGCGACCAGGACTTTGCCGTTTGACAATCGCGTGGCCGTATGCGACTCGCGCGGCTGGCCCATCGAACCGGTGACGGTCCAAACCCCCGTTGCGGGATCATAAATTTCCGCGGTTGCCAGCGTCGGATCGTTGTTGTTCGTGCTGGAGACGGCACCACCCGCAACGAGCACCGTGCCGTTGGTCAGCAATGTGGCGGTGTAAAAAGCCCTTGGCGCATTGAGCGAACCGGTCGGCGTCCAGATTCCCGTCGCCGGATTGTAGAGTTCCGCAGTGCCGACCACGCCGTTGGTCCCGAACCCGCCAGCCGCCAGCACCTTTCCATTCAGCAAAACCGTCAGCGTGAATCCGCACCGCTCTCCGGTCATCGAGCCGGTGGCGGTCCAGTTTCCGACCGCCGGATCGAAGAGTTCGGCGCGTTTGATACCGAAGAGAGACGTATTCGTCGTTCCCCCGGCCGCGAGGACCCTCCCATTGGGAAGCAAGCACGCCGCAGCTGCCCAACGGGGATCATGCATTGAGCCGGTGAGAGACCAATTGCCAGCGACTGGGTTATAGATTTCGACGCTGGCAAGGGGCAGGCTGCCGAAGCCGCCGGCGGCCAGCACCCTGCCGTTGGCGAGCAAAGTGGTCGTCGCTGCCTGGCGAGCGATGTTCAGCGCGCCGGTCGGGTGCCATATTCCATTGGTCGGGTCGTAAAGTTCCGAACTGGTCAGCAAATCCTGGAAGCCATTGAATCCGCCCGCGACGAGTACCCCTCCGTTGGTGAGCGCGACTCCCTGTTGGCCGGATCGCAGGAAAGCCAGGGCGCCGGCGGCGTCCCAATTCTTAGCTGATGCATCGTAAACTTCCGCTCGATCCGTAAAAGCCGTTGCGGCGGTTCGGCCCCCCGCAATGAGGACGTCGCCATTGGCGAGTGCGGTGGCGGTATGTTCGCTGCGCCCGCAGTTCAACGCGCCCGTACGCGACCACAAACCGGTGGCCGGGTCGTACAGTTCCGAATCGCAGGCCTCGGCGACATGGGTGTCCTCAATTCCGCCGGTCACGAGTACGCGGGCGGATGCCAATACGGTGGCGGTATGCGAGTGTCGCGGAATGATTGGCGTGCCCGTCTCTGTCCAAAGGCCCGTCGCCGGATCATACAATTCGGAAGGCGCGCCGAAACTGCTGCCTCCGGTGACCAAAACTTTTCCGTTTGGCAGCAGCGAGGCGCTATGGCCGGCGCGGGGAACGAGCATGGAACCGGTGAACGTCCAGAGCCGGGTTTTCGGATCATACACCTCCGCGCTGGAGAGAAAATTTGTCGCGTTGAGTCCACCCGTGACCAGCACTTTGCCGTCCGGCAGCAGGGTCGCGGTATGCTGATAGCGTGGGGCATTCAGGGAACCGGTCGGGTCCCATTCTCCGGTCGTTGGGTCAAATTCTTCGGCACTGGAAATGTTTTGAAAGCCGCCCGCGACCAGGACGAGTCCGCTGGTCAACAGCGTGGCGGTTTGCAATTCGCGCGCCTGGTTCAACGCGCCTGCGTCCAGCCATCGGCCGCTCGCCGGGTCGTAAACTTCGGTGCTCGCGAGCAGCTGGCTGGCGGTTTGCCCGCCGGTCACCACGACCCGTCCATCCTGCAATAGCGTCGCCGTATGAAATGCGCGCCCGGTATGCAACGGGCCGGAGTTGGTCCAGGTGGTGGTGACGGGATCGTAAAGCTCCGCAGTGGCTGCCGGCAACAACGGTGAGCCGCCTGCGAGCAGCACCCTTCCGTCCAACAACAGCGTGGCCGTGTGATCCCTTCGGAATTGTTTGTTTGAGCCGACCAGGGTGAATGAACCGGCGGATGCTGCCGGCGTCGGAGCCGGAGCGAGCGCCAGCGCGCCAACCACAATGGCCGCCAGGGAGCGACGTTTTAGCGCCCGGACAAATCTACAGAAATCAACAGCTGTTTCTAAATAGGGACTCACAAGTGGTTACGGAGTTGATTGCGCCCGGAAAAACTTCTGCGGAATGAGGCTGGCCGGTGCGTCGGAGAAGCGAACGCTCCCGATCTGGTTGGTCACTGTACCCAATTCGCTCCAGTCGGCCAGGTTGGTTGAAGCCAGCGTGGTGTAAATGCCGGGTGGACCGACGAGCGCCAGCTCAAAGACACCAGCCTGCGTCATTCGCGGCGAGACCAGCTGGATCGTCAACGGGTAAGTGAAGACGGATACGCGTTGATTCCGCAATGCGGCGACATCTTCGGCCAGGTTCGTGGCGGTCAGTTCGGATAGAACGAAGGTCGCAAGCGGATTGGCAAGGAAACCAAGGTCGACCAACTGTGTCAGGTCCGGAGGCAACGTGACGCTGGTCAGTTGATTGCCAACGAAAAAAAGGCCGGCCAAATTGGTAAGGCCCGGAGGCAGGTTGAGGCGGGTGAGTTGATTGTCGCTAACGTCGAGCGACTCCAAACGATTCAAGTCAGGGGGCAGGACGAGATCGGTCAGTAGATTTACACTAAGGTCAAGCCCGGTCAAATTGGTCATACCCACCGGCAGCGTGAGGCTGGCGAGCTGATTCTGGGAAAGGCGGAGCGCGGCCAGGTGACCCAGACCCGCCGGCAGCGCGATACTCGTGAGTGGATTCCTGCTGACATCGAGAACGGTCAACTTCGTCAACTCCGCGGGGAGGCTGAAGTTGGTGAATTGATTGGAGCGGAGGTGGAGTTCCCCGAGGCGGGTCAGGTTCGAAGGGAAATTGAGAGCGGTCAACCGATTGAAATCGAGGTTGAGCTCGATCAAATTCCGCAGATCCGCGGGCAGACTCAGGTTGGTGAGTTGATTGAAACCGAGGTTGAGCTCGATCAGGTTCGTCATGCCTTCGGGCAGGGTGACGCTGGTGAGGAGATTCTGGGACAGGTCAAGCTCGGTCATGCCGGTCAGTCCTGAAGGCAAGGCGACGCTGGCCAGCGGATTCCCAGCGAAATAGAACGTGGACAGATTTGTCAGCCCGCCCGGAAGAGTAAAATTGGTGAATGAATTGAAGCCGAGGTCAAGGGCAACCAAACTGGTCAGATTCGAAAGCTGGTTGAGCCCGGTGAGCTGGTTGTTTTCGAGGTCAAGGTTGGTCAAGCCGGTCAGCCCCGCAGGCAAGGCAAGGTTGGTGAATCCATCGGATTCGAGGGTGAGCGAGGTCAGGTTCGTCAGCCCGCCCGGCAGGGAGAAACTGAGGAGTGGATTGGAACTGAGGTCCAGCAGGCTCAGGTTCGTCAGCCCGTTCGGAAAGGAGAGGTTGGTCAGGAGGTTGATCTGGAGATCAAGCGAGACCAGATTGCGAGCCGCGTCCAGTCCGACAATGCTGCTTACATTTCGACGGCTGGCGTTCAAGTTCGTCAGGCTGAGCAGGTCCTGCTGCGTCAATGGCCCGCTAGGTTTTTGCAACGCTGCGCGGACGGCGGCATTCAGTCCGGGATCGGGGATGGATACTTCCTGCGCTAGGGCCCGGGTCGTGACGCTGGTCAGGACCAGCAGGGTCAGAACCAGCGGACGGATAATGTGAATGATGATCCTCATGCTCTGGAATTCAGGCGTTCGATTGGGGTTTTGATTTCTGCGCGGCGGGTTCGAATGACCCGGTCACGGGTCTGCTTGCAGAAGCGAAGATTTCTTTGGCGGTCCGGCGCCAGGTCAGAGCAAAGCAACTCGACTTCGTTGCCCTCGGGATCATGAAAGCAGAGCGAGCTCTTCCCGGCCGTCTCGCGGCTGGTTGTTTCCACGCATAGCCCCAGGCCTTCCAACCGTCTTCTTTCCGATTCGGGATCCTGGACGGGAAGCATGAAGGTGATGTGCCTGGCCACAAGACATTCGGGACCAACCCCGATTGACCTCTGCAACAACGCAAACATCTGAATTGGCCCGCGGTAATCATCGCCCAGCCGCAACAGGGCAACTGACGGAAGGTTGCCCAGCAGTTTGAACCCCAGGACATCCTGGTAGAATTGTTTCATGCGCCGCAAATCGTTTACGCGGAGCGTCACGTTACCAGTCGTTTCGGCAGCGGTTTTCATGTTCAGGTTTCGGTTCCAAGGATTAATTCCGCGGGCTGACCGATTATAAACAGATGGTTGGCCGGAAAGACCCGACGAGGTCCGGCCCAGGACCCGATTGACCGCGGCGAACAACGCTGCCATTCCGAGCAAGCACGATTTCAAACTCTTCGACATGGTCATATATTTTTTTGTCCTGTATTCTGTTTGGCCTTGCGTGGCTTTCACCGGGTATGATTGATCAGCCGTGACTTTGTTCCCGGCTTGCGCGGCCAAACGATGGGACTATCGACCCATCCGCCCGCCAAACCAATTAAACCACGGATGAACACAGCGCGGCTTACGCTGCAACCGAATCGTCCTCGTCCTCGCTCTCCTAATGGAAATGGGCAAGTCGAGGACGATTGCGAGGGCGAGCAGGAAAAATTTGCGCAAAAAACAAAAGCGGAGGTGGCAATGGGACGGAAGAGCAACCCGCGGATATGGAACCAAAACCACTCTCTTCACTCTGATGAATGACTCGAATGAAACCGCTCGGTTGGCATCGGCGAAAAGCGGTCGCGAAAAGCGCAGCAAGGTTGAAACCCTGTTAACTGCTCCTGGCGACCTCGCACCAACAAGGGACATTTGGGAACTTAACAATCAAACAAAAATAAAGAATGAAAAACAAAACAAACGAACCGATTCGAACTGCGGCGTCCGCGAGGACGCGCCTTAACCTGTTGCTAACCGCTTCCATCGCAACCATGGCGTGCCTGCCCGTCCTGGCAATGGATTCATCCCGTGGAAACGATCAAGATGACGAGCAAACCCATTACCAGCAGATCAACCTGGTTTCGGATATCTCCAGCGTCGCGCAGTTGCAGGACACCAACCTCGTGAACTCCTGGGGTTTATCCTTCGGCGCCACCGGGCCGTTCTGGATCGGTGACAATGGCACCGGCAAAGCGACCTTGTACGCCGTCACCAACGATGCTGCTGGCGCTCCCCATGTGACCCGGAATGCACGGGTAGTCACGATTCCGGGCAACGGCAGCGTTACCGGCCTGTTTAACAACACCACTACGGGCTTCAACGGCGACGCGTTCGTTTTCGCCAGTGAAGACGGCACGATCTCGGGCTGGCGGGGCGCCCTGGGCAATGCGGCCGAGGTGCTGGCCTCCCGGACCAATGCAGTGTATAAAGGTATCACCATCGCCACTAACAACGGCAGTGTCGTTCTGCTCGCGGCCAACTTCGGCGAAGGCACGATTGATGAGTACAACTCGTCCGCTCAGCTCGTTGGCCAATTCACCGACACCCATGCCCCGGCCGGATATGCGCCTTTCAACGTGCAGAACGTCGCCGGGAACGTGTTTGTCACGTTTGCCAAACAGGACGCCGCCAAACATGATGACGACCCGGGCCGCGGCCGCGGATTGATTGATACCTTCAATGTCGCAAACGGCGCGTTCCATCGCTTCGCCACCGGCACCGCCGTCGGCGGGAACATTCGCGAGATGAACTCGCCCTGGGGCATGACACTGGCGCCGGGCAGCTTCGGCACACATGCGAACCAATTGCTGGTGGGCAACTTCGGCAGCGGCACCATCATGTCGTTCAACGCCAACGGCGCATTCCGCGGCTTGCTCAAAGGCACGGAAGAATGTCCGGCGACGATTGACGGCTTGTGGAGCCTGTCGTTCGGTGCTGCCGGCACGGCGGGCGTCCCCACCGACCTGTACTTCACCGCGGGCCCGAATGGCGAAGCGCACGGCCTGTTCGGAGTTCTGCAAAAAGACACGTCAGTGGACGACGACCAGAACCAGCGCTACTAAGACCGGTCACGCGTTCTGGCGGATTGTTCCTGCGAGGGGAGCCAGCACGCGAGAACTTGTAAATCAGGTCAGTGCCCCGTTTGGAGTTTCCAGCGGGGCACTGACTGCTTTATTGCAGTCAAGAATCCGGGCATTGACGGTTCGATCCCGACCCCGGAACAACAGGCGTTGGGACATAATTCCAAGAGGCGGTGCAACACATGATGCTGTTGTTGGGCCAGCGGCACTTCAAAACAGGATGCCTCGCTCCGGTTTTTGGAAATCCTATCATCTTAATTTGCCAGTCAATGAAGGGGGCCCGACCTTTGGTGGTTGTCCGACGATGCGGTGGAACCCGCTTGTGCAGACCGGTGGTTCAAGTTTCGGAGTGGGGACTAATGGCTTTGGCTTTAACATTACGGGAACGGCTAGAGCATTTTCAGTCACTTTGTAGCCGTATGAAACAATTAATCTGCTTTGTTTTCGGGCGTTTCTTGTGATTTTGAAGGCCACAGTTTTAATTAAACCGCTCTAGTATCCCTATAGTGGTAGCAGTCGCCACTAATCTAGCGGACGGACCTTGGGCGGTGCTTGAAAGTTGCAGTCTCACCAATGGTCAGATTTACTTCAGCGATCCTCAATGGACGAATTATCCATGCCGCTTTTACCGGATCCGCTCGCCGTAAGAACCTTCAACGATTTCTTCAATCACCGAGTTGAAAGCGGGTAAGCGGCGGGTTAAGTCCGATTGCGAAAGTGGCCTGGAATCTGATTACTGTTTACCGGCACGTTAAGCCCTCCAATCCTGTCGTATCCGCAGCCTCATCCATTTTTGACCCGGTCTTCAGGTATAGCATCACGCGTCAAATCCGGGAGAGTTCCCGGCCGGCTGCCTTGCCGCCAAAGCCAGAATAGTGAAACGTAGCTTCCAACCACCAGGTAGATTAAAATACTTGTGATGAGGATCACGGATTGTTTAAAGGGAAGGTGAATCATGTCGGTCAGATTCCCCAGACAAGAACACGGCCCATGATAATCAACCATCACGAGCCCTATCCTATACAAAACAAATAGTGTTGCCAGCCAAGCCACCGCTTTAATCTGAAATCCGATCCGTTGTCCGAAAAAACAAATCAGGGCAACGATCGACTCCAGCAGTCCGACAAACAAAAATACGTGCCGGAAAGGAATTTTTAATATGGGATCCTGCACCATCAGGACCTTCTCATCGCCGAAAGCGCTGACAAATTTTGCCAAAGCTGTCAGAACCAGTAATGCTCCTGCAGACTTAACAAACCTAGTTAGCCATTTTGTATTCATAACTGACGACACCTATCAAATGCGAAATGCCTGCCTCGAGGATCCGCTATCACTCGCTCGACCCGCCCACAGTCAACGTATCGGCTTTCGAAGCCCGATGGCGAATACACTCCGACGCCTGGTCAGGAACGGAAATCACGTTAAAATCGAGATTGCCGTCCCGCAGCCCATTCGACCGAGGCCTTCACAGCAGTTGGGCCATTGCCGTCCCAAGAGAACCCCTCGGTAGGCCAGCTCCAGCTTTGCAGCCATCCAATCCGCAACAGGAGCTTGCTTGCACCCAAAAGGGCGCCGGGCAGAAAACTTTCCGACGCCACGCGCATGGTACAAACCCCCTTCGTCTCCGACCACTCCATTAAGGCGTACAATTGCAGTAAGCGCTGGCAGGAGGGTCAGACGGCCCGGTAGCAGTGCATTGGCAGAGACCTTCCGACGACGTGCCACGACAGCTCCCCGGCGTCTTTGTCGACGTCACGGTAAAGGCAGGCCCGGCGGAGCACCAGCTAAACGGATTGAACGTGGGAGCGCACATACCACATGGGCCGGATAAAGAATAGGTTGCGCAACTGCCCGAACACGAGGAGTCGCAATTCATGATCGGGTCCCCAGCATCTGCACAATAGCTGAAGAGGCCAGCCGTGACCACATTCACCGGCACCAATACCGCAAGAAGCATTAACGCGCTCCTTGTTATTTTATTTCTTATTAGTTTTTTCATGTTTTTCCTTTGTTTATTTAGCTTCCGATCTGTCTTTCTTCCACTTTACCAATACAAACCAAACAGGAAGAAAAAAAATGATCCCCAGCATCGTATAAAACACCATGCGGATTATGGGGCCAGCCTCGAAAGTAGGAATTCGATCTTTTTTCAGGTTGAATTCCTTCACCAGCTTGGGGTCTTTGTCGCTGGGCCATGTTGAATCCGTAACAAAATATTTCAGGCAATCCACTCTCGCTCTGGACCCCGAACTCTTGAAGCGATAGTCAACTACGGCAAGCGTTTGTTCTATGGGTGGCAAATATGAACTGTAAGTTGAGTGTCCAATTCTAAGCACTTTTCCCACAAAGATCATATTGGTGATAACTGATTTGCTGCGGTCCGGGAATCCGTAGGTGACAGCTTCAAAAGTGAGCGGAACCTCAACTCCATTAAAGTTCGTAGTGGATGTAACAGTGAACCTGGCACCCAGAAATCCGCTGGTCACGATGGCCTTTAAATCAATATTTCTGGATTGCAGGTCTCGATTTGAAATACCTTCCACCCTTAATTCGGGATTGGTGGGCGCTGACGCAAGCTTTTCGTCTGTAGTTATGTACTCAATCACTGAGGGGAGTTGCGATGGCGACTGAATTCGTTTCACTTTGCTGTCAAACATCCAAGCCATGACTTCAGTCCGGGGAATAAACCAGAAGGCAGGGACTGAGTCACCGCTGCGGTCTAAATAATGACCGGAAGCAAAGGTTAACCAGGGCAAAAAAGTATAGTATGCGGCATCCAGAGGACAAACCCCCGCAGTGATCAATCCCGGAGCCGAAGCGACCCGCCCGTTGTCCGGCAGGCGTGGAGGGTTTGGGTCGTGCAAGAACGAATAAATGCTCGTGCCATCACAGCCATGCAAGGTGTAGTAGTCTTCGCCGAATGTTGTTTTGATCAACCAACGCTCACCATCTACGGATACAACGTAACTGGTGTTTTTAGTTTGATTGGTATTGCCATGAAAATAAGTGACGCTAAGAGTCCCTTCGACCTCAAAATTGGAAGCATTCAATTCGACGCATCCGGAGGCAAAGGCAACAAGAATGAGCAGACGTCGCCCAATAAAACGACGCTGAAACTGCCGACCTTTCTCACTTGTCCCTAACCAGCGCATACCTGATAACCCCATGTGAACGGCAACCGCACCGGCAAAGCTTCAGTTCCCATGCATTGCCGAATTGACTTCCATTGAACACCGACAAGGAATTTGAAGGAGGTCCGACTCGCCCTCAAAAATTACGTCCGGAGAATCGCCTGTCAATGCCAACCCGAAACTCGCGTCAGTATTTTTATTTTTATACGGGCAAATTTTGGCACTTTCAATAAAGATGTCAAGAGCTTTCTGAGCCGGTTCAGGTAAACCATTTATCGAAGGCCTCTGGCCAAGTGCACAAATACGATGCCCCCAAGGGTTCAAATACCGCCGGTAGCGGCCGAGCAGAGGTGATTCTTGCAGACGGAACATTTTTTTGGGGATCGTTCAATTTGGGGGGACAGTTTTCCACTGCCCGCCGCTCCAAAGCTCCACGTGGCCGGTTTTACCAAGCCTGGCGGGGATGCCAACGGATCGAAGTGTGGCAACATGGACAGCTTCGAATCCGGCGATATTCGCCTCTCCATTTTCCCATAGTCTCCTGATTGCAAGCTGCGAGCGCCTCCGAGCTGCCGGCAATTCGGAGTTTGAAGCCGGCGGTTCGTCAGGGCTGGTTGGGAAGGCAGTAATCCTGACGAGTTCGCCCAGTTGGCGTTGCACAAGTTCAGCCGCTGCCTCAGAATTCGTCTCTTTCCGAATGCGCGGATAAAAGTATTCCCAAAGGGGGCGGCGCCAGTTCATTTCACCATCAAAGGCGAAATCAATTTCCGGCGAGAGCACGAAATCGCGGTAAAGGTGCTCGTCAAGTTTCCACGGCACAAGTTCCCGATTGTAGCCCGCGAGATCGATATGTTCGAGAAGCGTCTTGAGCCGTTTGCCGCGCCAGATCAATCTGGCCGACAGGAACTCGAAATCTTCACGACGACTTTCCGGGACGATGCATCGGCGGGCGATGGCCACCGTGTATTCGTTCACTGGAAGCTGCGGTATGACCCAATGCAATGCGCTGAGAGCAACCGCTGCAACCGCACAGATCCCCGTCAGCCAGCGCAACCATGTATCTCTATGCGCCGGCTTAAGGAGCGGAGCGCGGAATGCATTCCGCTTTGCCACTGTTGCCGTGGCAGCTACCGGAATTGAATTTCCTGTTATCCGCGTCAGCTCCAGCAATGTCCAGAACACTGCCGCCGTTGGAAGTTTGAAAAGGCCACCGTCGAACCAGAAACCGACGAGCAACACGAGTGCTCCGGCGCCGGCAGAGGCAAACAAAGCCGATGAATGGCAGCCTGTGGAAAACGGCCGGCAAATCGAGAGCGCCAGATATGCTGCAAAAAACAGCAGCGCGGGAAGGCCCGTTGAAATACCGAGCATGAAGTAGTCGTTCATCTGGATGGCAGCAGTTTCTTCCAGTCGGCGCGCGCGGTATTTTTCCTGGTATACCTGTTCGGCATTTAGCCAGCCGAAGCCAGTCAACGGCCGGTTTGCCATCATCCGAAGCTCACCCTGCCATGTCGTTATGCGATTGCGCCAGGAAAAGTCATTGATGTTTGCCACCGAAAACAACCGGCGCGCGAGCGGCCAGTCGGTGTGTCGAAATTGCCAGAACGCTAGCACCAGAACGGAAGCCAGTAGAATGGAGAGCAGACGAAGGTTACGATTGAACCACGACGGACGTGGAACTGATTCTCCCTCTCCAGCCGACGGACGCGGCAAGGGATCTGGACTGAGACGGGCCTTGCCCGCCCGCCATTGCCACACGATATAAGACAATCCAATGACTACTCCCAGCCACGCGCCGCGGCTATAGCTCTTCAGCAATCCAAATCCACACAAGCATGACAGGGTTATCCAAAGACAGGGCAACAGGCTCTGTAGTCCCGTCCGCCGAATTGTGTGTTCAGTCTTTTGCTTTCCGCCCTCTGATATCAGGATCCCGACCGCCAACACCATCCCGGATGCCATCAATATCCCGTAAGTATTCGGATTGTCCCACGCGCCGCTCCAGCGTCGAACGCCGCGATATTGGAACTCCGTGAATATTGCCGGCTGCCACAATGCAGCGCCGACCAGCAACAGCACTAAAACACTGAGAATCAGCTTCATTCGTGCAATGGGGTGTTCGAGGAAAATGGCGGCGCGCGTCACTTGGCTAACCGGTTTCGGTTCATGACTCGTGCTTGCAGCCCACAGCGCCCACGTCGCGACTCCTCGCCCGAAAGCTGCGCCAAGCAACAATAGGAGCGGTTGGATAGATGCCGAGGCCTTTTGGTAGTCGCAGGCGTAGGTCAGCCCGACAATCAAAAGAAAACCGCACAGCCACAAATCGGGACTGGCAAGGCACCTGAGTGGAGCTGACTTTTGGTTTGCCGGGTCGGGCATCCTAGTTGTGGCTGCCCGTCGAAACCGCCTCGCCAGCACCGTAAACGCGACGAAATAAATTCCCACGCAAAGAATGAACATCCATCGCGTCGCCGAGTCTCGGCAAGCGGCCTGGATTTCGCGTAGAACCGCGCCAATGGAATCGTTGTTTCGATGGTTTAGCCAGTCAGAGGAAAGACATAAGGCCAGGACCACTGCGAAGGCTAACGACAATGTGCAGCGACGTATTTTACCGATGGTTCGAATCGTAGCCAGAAGTGAAGTTCAGTTGTCCCTGGTAGCAATCATGGGCTTCATTCAAAGAAAATCGCAGTGCAGCCAAAGCGTATCGGAAACGAAGGTCGTGGCAAGTAAAATCGTCATTGCGGGGCCGGTGCGCGGGGAATTTTGGCACTGGATTTTTGGAAAACGGAACGAGTTTTTTGAGACTCGACATTGTTAAAAACGCGGGGTAGATACCTCTCATGGTCTGTGCTTTTCGATCAGGTGTTGTTGTGGGACGTGAGTTGCAAACCATGAAGAAACCCGTCTTTTTATTCCTGCTATTATTGGCGCTGAGTTGCCGTGGCGAGATGACTCCAACCGCCAGCCCGCCTCAGCCTGGATTGGATGCCCTTCGGCCATCGGCAGAGATCGACTCAGTGCTGGTGGATGGGCGAGCGGAAAACCTGAGCCGATTGCCTGGGCCAACTCCGTCGATAATAGTTCCTCCGGGCCCCAAGCGAGTGGAGATTTATTACAGCGCCACGAATCTTCCTTCATCAGATCAAGTACGCTTTCGTTTTCGACTGCAAGGACTCGATAAGGATTGGGTCGATGTTGGAAGCTCAAAATCCGCATCTTATGTCATGCTGCCTGCGGGAAATTATCGGTTCGAAGTGAATGTCTCTGGCCCGAATGGAATCTGGCATGAAGGAGGCGGCACTTTGAATATCAAGGTTGAGCGATCGAGAGTGTGGTTTCGGGTGGCGGTGGTGGCGGTGTTTCTGCTGGTCAACACGGTCGGTTTCTATCTTCTGGTTTTTCGGTTTGGGCGACACAAAACGCCAACGGACACTCGTCGATAAAAGTACGTGGTTAATCCCGGCAGAAAGCCCCGACTGCACCATCCGCGTGACGCCCGGGCGCTCAACATCTGCACCAGGCGCCACCAAAGCACATCACCCGGACGGCCTCAACGGTTTGTGGGAAATATCCGGGCCAGCATCAGTATCCGGTGAAGCGGTGCGAACACTCCGGAATGTATTTGAAAATACTTTTCCCCAATTGCCAACCGTCGTATTGATCCCGGCAAAGCGAAGTTGGAAACTTCCAACCACGTACATGCCTTTGAAGAGGTTCAATCAGACGGTAGGGGAATTCTGAATTTTTTGTTTGCTGCAAAAAACAGGTGAGACAACTCCTGCTCGGATAAAGTTTGATGCTATTGCCGAGCTGGACCCGAAGAAGCGTGCTTCCGATCAACTTGGTTTCGATATAGAGGCAAACGCTGGCAAGGTTGCCAAGGAGATGAAGCTTTCAGATATTTAGGACACAGACCTCGAAACTTTCTAAAGCAAGTTGAGTCCTTCGGTACTAAGGACCAAAAGTAATAACAAATATATTGTATATTGGGGCCGCAACAGTGGGGTAAATTGGCCGATCACGCCAGTCGGGTGACGGTTTCGGCTGCCGGCAGTTGCGCGAGCAATTGAGAAATCGTTTTGCTTTGTCCGGGCAAGACCAGATCGGGCGCAATTTCACTCAATGGCTGGAGCACAAAGCGGCGCAAATGCGCCCGCGGATGTGGCAGGACCAGTTCCGAGGTGTGGCGCGTTTCCGCGACGAACGCAATCAAATCCAGATCCAGCGCTCGCGGTTCGTTCAAAACCTTTTTGGGCTGGCGGCCGGATTTTTTTTCCAGGGCGCGAAGTTTGTGGAACAAAGATTCCGGCGTTTCACCGGCAAACGGCACCAGGGCGACGACCGCGTTCAAAAACGGCGGCGAGCCGGGCGGACAATCCACCGGCGACGTCTGCCAAAGCGAGGATTTCAAGAGCGGCCGGTTGGACATTTTGGCGAGCCGGACCATCGCGTCCAATAGGATCTGGCTCGAATCGCCGAGGTTGGAGCCCAAGGCGACAAATGCCAGCGATGGTGGAAGATGGAAGGTAGAAGGTGGCATCAGTTATCAAACCATTTTACGGCGTTGGACGATTCGCGCCGTGGCACGCTACACTTCGTACTTATGCTCCGTCCCTTAGCCTTCAGCCATTGGCCGTCAGCCTTCATTTCAGTCCCAGCACATCCTGCATGTCGTAAACGCCGGGTTTCTGTTGGACGACCCAGAGCGCTGCGCGCAGGGCGCCGTTGGCGAAGGTGTCCCGGCTCGACGCCCGGTGCGTGAGTTCGAGCCGCTCGCCGTTGTTCGCAAAAATGACGGTGTGGTCGCCCACCACGTCGCCCCCGCGCACGGAATGGATGCCGATTTCCACGGGGGTGCGTTCGCCGACGATGCCGTCGCGCCCGTGCCGCGCTGCTTTGTCCAGGTGCAGCTTGCGGACGTCGGCCAGGATTCCCGCCAGTGTTTTCGCCGTGCCGCTGGGGGCGTCCTTTTTCAGGCGATGATGCATTTCGACAATTTCCAGGTCGAAGCCCGGTCCCAGGATTTCCGCCGCCTTGCGCGTGAGCCAGAACAGCGCGTTCACGCCGGTCGAGAAATTCGATGTCCAGACGATGGGGATTTGGGCCTTTCGCAGCCTGACTTCAAAGGTATTGGTGTCCGTATGGCCGGTGGTGCCGACGACCAGCGCCTTTTTGTGATTGGCGCAAATGTCGGCAATGCCGACTGTCGCCGTTTGCGAGCTGAAATCCACTACCACGTCACCCTGGTCGATGACGGAACCCAGATCGTCCCCGGTATCAACCTGGGCGACGATTTCAATTTCGCGAAAGTTCGGCGCGCAGGCGACGAGCGCCCGGCCCATGCGGCCTTTCGAACCGGTAATGATGATTTTGGTCATAAGACTTCTACACGGATTGCGTGGATTAACACGAATTGGAGTTCCATTCGCGAAAATTCACACCTCGTAATTTCTACTTTAAAACCCCGACAGCCTTCAACGTCCTTTTGAGTTTCGCGCGGTTCGCGGCACTCAGCGGCACGAGCGGCAGGCGATATTCCTCGGCCACCACCCCCAGCATGGCCAGCGCGGCCTTGACCGGGACGGGATTGGTCTCGATGAACAGGTCTTTGAACAGCGGCGTGAATTTTGCGTGAAGCTGCGAGGCTTTTTTGGCGTCGCCGCGGGCAAACGCCTTCACCATCAGCGCCACTTCGCGTGGGATGACATTGGACGCCACGCTGATGACCCCCTGGGCGCCGACCGCCATGAATGGGAGGGTCAGGGAATCGTCGCCGGACAAAATCTCAAATTTCGGGCCGAGGGCCGCGC
>CAYPSF010000048.1:0-26580 GCA_964413165.1 uncultured Bifidobacteriaceae bacterium | reverse complement strand
GCGAACCCGTGGAACGCGCATTGCGGCGACTGAAGAAAAAAGTCGACCGCGAAGGGACCCTCAAGGTCGTGCGCAATCACCGGCATTTCGAAAAGCCGAGTGAAAAGCGCCGTCGCAAGGAAAAAGCCGCGCGGTTTTCCGCCATGCTGAGCGCGCGCTACGCGGATTTGTAAGCATTTGAACTGTTGAACCGTTGAATCGTTGAACCGTTGGCTTGTGGCTCCGGTTTAACGGTTCAACGGTTCAACGCTTTTAACAAATGTATTCACTTTCCACCTGCTGGAATTCCAAGCGCCACACGGATGGCCGCACCATGTTGCGTGAAATCCGGGACCTCGGCTTTGCCTACGCCGAGCTCAGCCACGGCATCCGGCTCGCCCTCATGCCCGGCGTCGTGGAGGCCGTGGACGCGGGGGAAATCAAAATTTCCAGCCTCCACAATTTTTGTCCGCTGCCGCTGGGCGTGAACCATGCCTCGCCGAACCTCTACGAATTTTCCGATGAGCGGTCGCGCGAACGCGAACTGGCGGCCAAGCACACCCTCCGGACGCTGGATTTCGCCCAGCGCGTCAAAGCCCCGATCGTCGTGCTGCACCTGGGCAGCATGGAAATGAAGGATTACACCGAAAAGTTGAGCGGGATGCTGGAACGGGACGGGAAGAAGACGCCCAGGTATGAAAAACTGCGTGCCGAAGCGGCCGCGGCCCGGGAAGCCCGGAAGGCCAAGGCGGTTGAGCGCGTTTATGAAACGCTCAACCTGATCCTGCCCGAGGCCGAAAAACGCGATCTCAAGCTCGGCATCGAAAACCGCCAGGGACTCGAGGAAATTCCGCTGGAGGGTGACTTTGAATATTTCTTCCGCGAGTTTGACAGCCCGAACATGGTTTACTGGCACGACACGGGACACGCCCAGATCAAGGAAAACCTCGGGTTCCTGCACCACGCGCAGCATCTCGAGTCATTGACCGGCCGGCTCGCCGGCTTTCACGTTCATGACGTGGTTTTCCCGGCGTCGGACCATGCGCCGCCCGGTTCCGGCACGGTTGATTTTGCCGCGCTCAAGCCGTTCGTGAAACCGGAGCACATCAAGGTCTTCGAGCTCAGCCCATCGTTGCCGGTGGAGGCCGTCAAACGCGGCGTCGCCCATGTCAAAGCGATCTGGGGCAACGAATAGGACGGAGCACTATTTGAACTGTAGCGTCGGCTGTCCCAGCCGACAGTGCCGCCAAGCTTGACAGGAAGCCAGACAAAGCAAAAAATGCTGATGGTAGCAATGCCAGCTTAGCTCAGCGGTAGAGCAACGGTTTTGTAAACCGTGGGTCGTCAGTTCAATCCTGACAGCTGGCTCCATTTTTCAGCTGCGCTTTCCTGGTTCCGAGTATCAGCGACCGATATTCACTCGGGGCAATCCGGTTGAAGGACTTGAAAATACGTGAAAAGTAGAAGGGGTCGTTGTAGCCCAGCGCGTACGCGACGGACTTCACACTCATCCCGGTCTCCTCCAGCAAACGGCAGGCGCGCCGCATCCGCATGCGGATGAAGTAATCAATGGGTGTATGGCCGACATGGCGTTTGAACATGGTAAAGAAGCTGGACGGGGAAACGTTCGCCCGCGCCACCAGCGTGGACGCCTGTAAGGGCATGTCCAAATGCCGCTTCATGTAGGCGATGCTGTCTTCGACTTTTCGAATTGCCTCCGATTCGCGAGATTCCGATTGATAATCGACCGGGCTCGGCTTGGCCAACCTCGGCGGTTCAATTTCGATAACATTCATCGGTGCCCTGACTTTAGATGCGGCTCGCGGTGATCAACACCCATTCAAAAAACGACGCAGCAACTTTGGCGCAAAATAGCCGCAAAAGATCGTTCATTGGTGCCTGTGATTGTCCCTGAAATGCCTGGGAACCTACAATCAGCCAAATGTCGTATCCGGCGAAAGGGCCCTCGGCTGAAGCCGGTGGCGCGCCAGCCGTTTCAGGCCGACGTTATCGGGAGGCTGGCGGGGTCGGAAGGTTTGGATCGAAAGTATCGAGCCGCGGCTTCCGTCCGGCAGCGCACGTGCAGCTTCTCGTAGATGTGCATCAAGTGGGTCCGGACGGTGGCATTGCTGATATGCAGATGGCTGGCAATTTCCTTGTTGGCAAAACCCTCGGCAACCAGGGCGAGGATCTCCAGTTCCCGGGCGGAAAGCTGGTCGGTGTCGGTCGGCAGACCGGTCGCCGGCGGTGCCTGCATGAAGGAGCGAACCACCATCCGGGCGACTTCGCTGGTCATGGGTGCGCCGCCGGCGCGCACTTCGGCGATGGCTTCCAGGATTTCCTTTTCGTCGGAACGTTTCAGCACGTAACCGCACGCACCGGCTTTGAGCGCTTGAAAGATCATTTTGATGTCCTTGTAAACGGTCAACATGATCACCTGCAAATCCGGCATTTTCTGCCGCAAACGCGCGGTACAGGCGATGCCGGATTCACCCGGGAGATGGATGTCCATCAGCACTACGTTGGGTTGGGCGGCGGGAATTTTGACCAGCGCCTCTTCTGCGGAGGCGCAAACACAAACGCAACGATGCCCCGGCGTGCTGCCAATGAATTCTGCAAGATATTGGCGCAGGGTGGCATTGTCCTCAACAATGGCAACTTTGGTCATCACAGCTTCATCGGCATTGCGTGCTAATTGGGCCAACATATCATCAGTTGCTTAAAAATGAAACCCGGGGTTGAGCTCGAGCCTTGGATTCAGGGTAGAACAATCCTGGCCGAATAGAATCAGCCATTCGTCGTATTTCAGCTCGGGGCGGCATCGGGCTTGCCCCGGGATTGAGCCGGCAAGGGGAGGCAAATTCTAACCGTGGCACCGGCGCCAACGAACGATTCCACGGCACAACTGCCGCCCAGTTTCTTCAGCCTTCCGGACAGGTTCTTGAGGCCGTGTCCCTCCCGTTCGATCATGGGTTCAAATCCTTTTCCGTTATCGGCGATGATAATGTTCAGGGCGTTATCAACCACCGCCATTTG
The DNA here is from genome assembly GCA_964413165.1 of uncultured Bifidobacteriaceae bacterium. GTDB lineage: Bacteria > Verrucomicrobiota > Verrucomicrobiia > Limisphaerales > UBA11358 > UBA11358. Next base: position 23,565 of record CAYPSF010000048.1, on the reverse strand, counting down.
AAATTCAACCTCGGTTGCGCCCGCGTGGCGCACGACGTTATTGAGGGCTTCTTTGACCGACATGAACAATTCATGCCGGATGCGTCCTTCCAGGGTGATGGGGGGAAAGGAAACCGGGACTTTGAACCGACAGCTGATATGGGCGTGGGAAAAGTATTCACCGGTATAACCGCTCAAATAATCGGCGAGCGATTGGAGCGAATTATCTTCCGGATCGACCGCCCAAACGATGACATCCAGCGCCGAAATGAGCCCGTAGGCCTTGTCGGCGATCGCGCGAAACAAGCCGGGGTGGCTGGTGTTTTCCACCGCCGACGAATGGCGACCCGTGCTGGCGAGGACGCTGATTTCAGTCAGGCTCGAACCCAAATCATCATGCAGGTCCCGGGCGATGCGCGCCCGTTCGGCTTCCAATTCGTGCTGCCGTTCGACGCGTTCGCGTTCGCGAATTTCCCGTTGCAGTTGCAAGGTTCGTTTCGCCACCTGCCGTTGCAATTGAACAATCCAAATCGCGGCCAGGATTAAAACAACAAACAAAATGCCGACGACCGTCAGCAGTCGTTGAAGCGTCCACCACGACGGTTTCGCCAGCACCACGATGTCGGCCGGCGAATTTAATAGCAGTTCGAACGATTCCGGATGGTGGTCGAAGTGCCGGTCACGTGTCTGTCCCGCATAAACTCCGGTCAAAGCCAGCTGGCTGCCAATCCGCAAAGAAAATTCCGGAACCGGGGAGGCCAGCCGCGCCAGAAACAAATGCGTCTTCGCCTGCATTTCAAGGACGAAGGTATTTTGTTCCCAATGCAGCCCGACCAGCTTTCCCTTGATGCGAACCAGGCTCGCATCCAGACTTTCTGCGGTCAGCTCCGAATTGGCAAGGTCCCGCGCCGGTGGCAGGGGAGATTCGCTGATTTTGCGGACCACGGCTTCATGCAGAACCGGTGATGGACCGCTGATTTCGGGATAGCCAACCGCCTCGATTCTGTCGCCGGCCCGCAGTTTGGCCGATTCCGTTGGGATAATTCGCATCCCGACCCCGCCCTGCATTAAAAAAATCCGGTTCGGTTCCGCGTGAATGACTTCGCCCAGCACTTTGACGCGTTGAAAAGGCGTTGCCTGCACGTCAAACAAAAAAAGTTCGCGCGGCTTTTTCACCGGCGCGTCGAATGGAGTTTCGGGCGCAGGTTGGTCTTCATCAATGACTGCATTGCGCATGAGAACGTTTCCCACGCGCACCTCGCGCGTGTTGGCGTCCCAGACCGCGTAGAGCGTTCCCCGGATGCGCACACCGGCTTTCAGAAATGGTTTCAGATCGGATTCCCGGTATCCTTCCATTTGAGCGGTCAAACGCCCTTCGGGCAGTATCAACGTAATATTATTGCTCTTTAAATCCGTCACCAGTCCTCGAAATTCTGCCCATTGCACGTCCATGCTGCCGTTGATCAATTCATTCCATGTGGGCCGCACCGGTTCGGGCATCCGGCCCGCCCCCAAAAGGGTTATTTGGTCAGCGATCACGACCGGCGCAAAATCGCCGGCCCCGGAATGACCGGTGACTTCCCAGACTTCGCCACAGGCCGGAACAGAATTTGATATATTACGAAGACTGACCCAGATTCCGCGCGTGTTATCCTGAATCGACATCCAGTGATCGTATTGGACGTTGGCGCTGGTAACCACCCCGTGAATTCGCACGGGCAATCCATGCGTGGCATCCCCGATCAGCAAGCTCTGCACCTGTCGCGCGGTGGTCAGCGGCGACGACAATTCCCCATTGCCGGCGTCGCCGGCGACCACGACTATCTCTTTGGCGTTGGCCACCATGAGCCGGCCAAATATGATCCGCTGGTCCACGCCAAGGACGCCATGGCCGACACCGGTAATGCGCACATCTGAATTCAACAAACTTGACGGATCCATCCCGGCCGCATCCGCGAGTTTTACCCAGATTGAGTTCCGTTCGGAGCGCAGCTCAAATTCCAATCCCTCACCGGTTTTCGAAATAAATTTCACGGTCCCTTCAACCGTCATCCAACGCGGCTGATCCAGACTGTCCATCGCCCCGCCAATAACGCCCGGTTCGGCCGGCGGCACGGCGGCAGGTCCCATTTGTTTTATCGGGACCCCGGGATCTCTGAGAAACAACACGCCGCCATCGTCGGGACGCAGACGAAAAGTGTATTTGCCATCGTAGGGCGCATTGAAATAGCCGGCAAATCGTATGCCCACCATCTCATCGCGCGTCCTGAATTGCAGGTCGAAATTGGTCACGACTCCGGTTTTAACCGGGCGCAGCAGATTGAAGTCCGGCAGGCTTTCCCAATAGCCTTCGTAACATTCCGCGCGCAATCCCGGCAACAGATTGGTGTTGCCCGGCGCTTCATCCGAGGCGGAATGCCAAAGCGCCGAATCAGGAATTTTTTGCCATAACCCGTTGGAGCTTGCATAACTCACTTCCAGACCGTAATCGTGAAGACAATTGAACCAGTCCAATCGCAGCGGAATTTGTCCTGCTTTCAACGTGACATCGCGATACAGGGTTCGTTGGAAGTGGATGCCATCGTCGTCAATGGTCGGCGCGGTGGAAATTTCTACACCCAGGTCGCGTTTGTGTAAAAGACAATACCAGTGCTGGATCCGAATTTTTTCGCCCGGAGAAATTTCCGGCCCGAAATCGCCAAGCTCCAGCAACTCAACTCCGGTTTCGTCTCCGGCGATCAGCACGCCGACTTTTGGCCGACTCGCCGCGTAAACGGTCACATGAAGATCCACATCGCGATAGATCCGGGGTTCGGAGCTGAATGCCTGCGTCAGCTGCTGCAGATTGGTAATGGTCTGGGCCCCGGCTGAAAAAGTGAACGCGATCAGGAATAGCGCCGGCGCAAATCGAATCCGAAGCAACACCCCTCGGCGAACCCTGTTTGGTTCATCGGACATGTCCTTTAGTTTAGCCGCTTTCGTTTCATGAACCCGACTTGAGTTTGAGCACGACGATGCTGTGCGGCGGCAGGGTGTAAATAAAATCGGCTTTGACACCGCGCACCGTCGTCGCGACCGGCACGATCCTTCCCGGTTGAGTGATCGAGTTGGAATCATCGGGCTTTCCCGTCAGGGTGACCGCACCGGCTTTGGAGGCGACCGAGGCAAGCCCTTTGATTTTGATATTCAGCGGTTCCGCCGTTGCCTGCGGATTCACCAGCTTGAGGAAGATCTCGCCGGTTTGGCCGTCACGCGTCGCGCAACCCTGGACGGCGGTTTCGAGGGACGCGGTGGAGAGGATTTCATCCCCAAGATTCCGGCTGAACATCTGAAACGCGTAATAGCTCGGCGAACCGTAAGCTGAAATCGCATCATAGCCGATCAGGTCCGGACGCCACTGGCGTCCGCCGGGGTTCACGTTAACGAAGAGCGGCGCATAACATTGCATTTTGATGAGGTCGGAATTCCGCTCCATCGCCGCCATAAACGCGGCGTCGCCAATCGCGGCATTCAGGTTCGGAGTCGGTGGTTCTTTCTGTGAACGCTTGTCCCAGGGAGGAAACGAGGTTTCATAGGCCGCCCATTCGCCAACGAAAATTTCCGGGCCCTGGCGGTCGTATTTACCGGCAAATTCCGGCGACATGTGCAGAAACGTGTCTACGGAGCGATAGTAATGCTCGTCCGTCATGTCAGGTTTGCGACTGCGGACATGGGTGCTTTCTGGCTGGTCGTTGCCGAAAGTTGAAATGGTCTTGAGCTGCGGATACCGCGCTTTGATCGCGTCGTAAATTTGCGCGAACCGCGCGTCGTAGCTTTTCGATTTGTCGAACCAGTCCTCGTTGCCGATTTCGACATAAGTGAGCTTGAAAGGCGCCGGATGACCGTCTTTCGCGCGTCGCGCGCCCCAGGTCGTGTTCGTGTCACCCGTCACATATTCGATTTCTTCGAGGGCTTCCTCCACGAATGGTTCGAGGTCGGGACCGGGATTAACGTGTGCTCCTTTGAGCGAATAGCCGGCATAAACCGCGAGCACGGGTTCCGCCTTCATGTCTTCGCACCAGGCGAGAAATTCCAAAAGCCCCAGCCCGTCCGTCGAATAATAGCCCCATGGACACGGATGCCCGTGACGTTCTTCGATTGGCCCGATGGTTTTCTTCCAGTCGAAACGCGTCTCGACCGTATCGCCCTCAACGTAATTGCCACCGGGAAAACGCAGGAACTTTGGATTCAAATCCACCAGCATCTGCATCAAGTCCTTGCGAAAACCATTCGGCTGATCATTCCAAGTCGGCGGGAAAAGCGAAACCAACCCGAACCAGACGGTTCCCGGTTGATCAAGGGCGATCTGAAAACGTGCTTTGGTCGTCGGCGTCACTTTGCCGGTTTTGAGAACCACTTCAAATTTTTTCCAATCCGCCGCCAGCCCTTTGAATTGTTCCGAAGCGTAAACAAGGCGGCCATCGTCGCTGACAATGGAAACGGTGACCGGGCCGGTGAAGCCGGCTTCGCTCCTGGCCAAAAGCGTCGCGCGGTAGCGCGTGTTCGGCTGCACGGGAATTCCCCAATAGCCGGTGTTCGCCACGCTGCCCGCGTGATTTTTGGCGGCCTTCGTCACGGTCAGGCGCAAGCTCATTGTAAGTTTGTCGTTGAACGAATTGGTCGGGTCGAGCGCCATGGTTGCCTCGGCGCCACTGTCGTCGACCAGCTCCCAATTGACCGGCGCGGTCGCACTGTCGAGAAAGGCGCGATTGCGGATCAACTCCGCGTACAGTCCGCCGTCATAGGCATGATTGATCTCCTCCGTCATCAACCCGTAAAGCCGCGGGCTTACTTTTCCGGCGGATTGACTGGCATCCACGGTGAACGTCGGAGCGGCCGGGGAATGAAGAGCCAGGGCGATGGCGCAGATTGACAAGGTGGCGAGTTTTTTCATGGGCAGGGTCGGGTTCACAGTCAGTTGGATAATCTAAAGAACTGTATTCGATTGGTGGCCGGGAGCGCGATCTGATAATTCGTGCCGGCGATTTGCGGCAGCGGGGAGGAAACGGTCACCCAATTCCCCGCCATCAGGTTCGTGGACGATTGCAGCGTGAAGCTGGCGGCCGCCACCGGCCACGATACGGTCAAATTTTGTCCTGACGCGGAAAAGGCAACGGTGGGGCTGTTCGTGCTTAACAATTGATCGGGCCCCAAGGCATAAGTCGCGGCGATTTCCGTTGCAGAAAGCGCCACACTATAAATGCGGAACTCGTCCAGCAGACCGTTGAGGTAAGGATTGGCACTCTGGGATTTGCCGAGGTAATTACTGACGGTGCTGCCCAGGCTCGATGGCTTGAGGGTCATCGCATTGTTGGTCCCCACCGGGACGCCATCCACATAAAGCATGCCCGTGTTCGCATTCCAGGTGACCGCCACCTGATGCCAGACCCCCGTGGTCAGGGCGGAATTGCCATCAAGCTGTTGCTCGCCACCGCTGCCGCTGGTCGTGATCGCGTAACGCACCTTCCCCGTAGTTCCATTCTGCGGCGTCAGGAACATATAAACCGTGGTGTTGTTGCCAAAATCGAAGATGCGCGCCCAGTTGGCCGTCGAGTTCAACTTCACCCACGCCTCAATCGTGAAGTTGCTGAGGGTGCTGACCATTCCGGCGGGGAGACTCACAAATTGCGACGATGTGGACGTCAGCGTCAATTGGCCACCCGATAAAGTGCCGCCGTTGGGCAGCACGCCGTTCCACGCCGGCCCGCCCAGGGAATCGGTCACCGTCGTGCCGCCCGTCTCGCTGAAGCTATAACGATGGGCCAGCGCGGGAAAAGGCGCGGTGCTGAAAGACCAAACGACGCCGGTGTTCGTGTTCAGTCCGGCAATTTCATCCACCCGCCAGGAATTGGCCGTCCCTCCAGCCAGCGGCGGATAGAAACTGGTGGTGGTCATGATTCCCATGAACTGCGGCGACGCCGGTGTGGCCTGCGCGACCGCGTTCGAATCGACTCCAAAATAAACCGCATGGGCCAGTGCGTTGCTGCCGGGCGTCCAACTCAACGCGGAGCTCAATACGACTCCGGTGGCGTTCTGTCCCGGCGAGGGATTGGTTGCCGGGCCGACGGCGATAAATTTATCCAACACAACCGTGGTGAGGGACGAAGCCGGCAGGATCAACGACGAACCTACGGAGCCGAGCGATTGAAAGTAATTCGTGCCGGCGGTTTGATAGACGCTCGAATAGGAAAAAGGAAAAGAGCCGAAGGTCACCGTATTGGTGGAAGGACCCGGGTTTCGATTGATGAAGACCGCCACGAGGCGCAGGCCGTCGGGCGAAAGATATGCCGAGGTCAACACGTTGGTATCGGTGCAGGTGGCGGCGATGCGCGTGAACCCGGGTTGAATGAAATAGGAGAAGTGCTTCATCGCCCAATAGGCGGGCGTCAACCACCAGCCATGTGCTTGCGTGGCGGTGCCGGGTGGCGCGTTGGTCCAGCTGCTTAAATTAAACGGGTTTTCAATCTGCACCAACCCATTCCCTCCGACCGGCCAGACCAGGCTCCAATAATTGTATCCGCTGGCCTGCTCAACCGTCAGCACGTTGTGAATCAGGTTGGCCTGCTCGATCATGTCGCTCAAGCCATACTCCGTCATGAATCTCGGCTTGCTGGGAAAAACATTCGTCAGCGCCGCCAAATTCGCATTGTAGCCATCCGGCGCGCCGTCGGAGCTGCCGCCGTAAAGGTGATGCGCCACGCCATAGAAACTGTTCGAATGCATTGTCCCGGCGTAATTTTGCACGTCGTTGAAGCCGAGGCCGACGACTTCGGGTGCGAGAATCCTCGGCGGCGAAGGCAGATTGGTCAATCGTTGGAACACGGCATCGAGCGCTTTGGAATAGCTGGCGTAGTTGGTTCCGTTGACGGTGTCTTCGTTGGGATGAAAAACGCAGGAATCGTAGCTGGCCGCAAAGTCCGGCTCATTTTGGATGCTGATCCAGGTGGGCGAAACACCGTTGGATTGGTACGCCTGGATCGAGTCATACCAATACTTTGCAAAATTCGTGTAAGCGAATCCGCCATTGGTCACGACGAGCGTGCCGCCATTGCCGACCTGGCCATTGCTTTTCAAAAACGCCGGTGGCGCCCACGAACTCATGAGAACCGGAACCGGATGTCCCAGGACCCGATTGGCGTTAGAAACAAAACCGGGAGCGTCCGGATCGAAATTTGAGGCGCCTTGATAACGAAACCAGTCGCCGAGCCGCAGCATCGAAAGGTTCAAGCCGGCGAAAGCGTTCGTGTAAATTTCCAGCCGAAAAGGATGGGCGGTGACCCAGTTGTTGAAGAACGCAATTGCGCCGCCCAACCCTTCAATGGTCTGATATATCCTGGTTGAATCAATGGTCGACGTCGCTGGTGGCGGCGGTGGCGGCGGCGTGCCATCGGTGCCGTTGTCGAGGTTGGACACCGTGAAAGTATAACCCGCCGCGCCGAACACAAATTTGTCCAGGTCCAAACCATTTTCGCGCGCGCCGATCTGAAACGTCTGCGTCAAGCTTCCCGCGCTGACCGTGAATCCCGGCTGGCCCGTGAATTGCGAGAGGTTAATCCATTTCCACATCCCGCTGCCCAACGTCCCTCCGCCCGTCACCACGTCGGCATTGTTGCTGAATCCCACGCCCCCCAGCCCGTTCACGAGGGTCCAATCAGAATTATTTGCCGGGTTCTTCGTTCCCAGCCCGTTTCCATAAAACAGACTGTCGTCGTTGAAACCGCCCGGCCCGACCAAAACCCGCGCATAAAGTTGATACTTGCCGGCAGCTGGAAACGTGACCGCGTAGGTCGCCACGCGATTGGTATCCCCGGGGTTGGAACTGTTTACCGTGTCCGTTGAAATCGAAATGAATTGGACGACGCCATCCGTGCCATTGGTGAAGTCGGTTCCCAGCACCCCGGATTCGGCTTCAAACGTCACGGATGACGCGCGGCCGGAATAGATCGTTCCCATCAGAACTACAATCGCCAAAAGGCGCACGAACAAATTCGGTTTTTGAAGAGATTTCATTTTAAAGTCGTTTTGATGGAAACCGTTCCCACCTTCAAGCCGTCGGCTTTGGCTACCAGCTCAATCTTTCCAGGTTGCCCGGGTTTTCCGCGGACAATCACCAGGCACAGTCCGTTGAAGGCTTTGCGGTCAGGCGACTGGAATGATTCAAAACTTGTCGGATCACCGTTGTCTGTGGCGACGATTTCACCGGGACCTTTGAGGTCAAAGTGAATGCGATCGTCCGCGCGCGGCACCGTCAACCCATTCTTGTCCGTCACCGTCACGGTTACAAAGGACAAATCCTTTCCGTCCGCACCAATCGTGCTGCGATCCGGCTCCAGCTTCAGTCCGACGGGATTGCCGGCGGTCTTCATCGCATCGGTGGCCCAAGGTTTTCCATTTTTGTAGGTTATTACCTTGAGCGTCCCCGGTTGATAGACGACGTCGTCCCAACGCAGACGATATTCATAAGGTCCTATTTTTTTCCGACCCAGCGATTTGCCATTGAGAAACAGTTCACCTTCATCACCGGAAGTGAATACGTGAACTGGGGTGACCTGCCCGACGCGTTCCGGCCAGGTCCAATGGGGCAAGATATGCGCCATTGGAAAGTCCGGCCGCCAGTGCGCTTGATAAAGGTAAAAGCGGTCCTTCTTGAAACCCGCCAGGTCAATGATACCGGCGTAGGAACTGCGCGATGAATCATACGGCGTCGGCTCGCCCAGATAATCCCAGCCGCACCACACGAACTCGCCGGCCACGAAGGGATGCCGCTCAAGGGAAGCGAATACCTTGTCGGCGGAGGAGCCAAAGTCCACGGCATAGAGTTCGTAGGCGCTCACCTGGTGAATCTTCGAGTCGCCGCCCCGACCATCCCGCACTGGCGAACTGATCTCCCTGGACACGGGAAACAGGTAAATACCGCGGCTGCTGAACGCGGAGGCTGTCTCGGTGCTGAGAATGAGCTTGTCCGGGAATTTCGTATGGTAGGCATCATATTGCGGATGGGTGTGGATGCGATCTGTCCCCGCAAATTCCGGCGTATCGCGGATCCCTTCGCCTCGGTAGTTCAGCCCGATGACATCCACCACCGCCGGCAATGGCATGTCCGGCCCGGCGTAGTTCATCGCCGTGATCGTGGGCCGGGTCGGATCCTCGTCATGCACGATGTCGCAAAGTTGTTTTGCCAATGCCGCTCCGTTCGTATCCGTGTATTGTTCGCCAACTTCGTTGCCGATGCTCCAGAAAGTCACCGACGGCGAATTTCGATCGCGCCGGATTTGCGCCCGCATGTCCTGCTGATGCCAGTCATCGAAGATGAGATGAAAATCATTCGGCGTTTTGCTGCGTTGCCAGCAATCGGACATTTCATCAATTACGAGCAAACCCATCCGGTCGGCCAGCTCCAGGAGTTCCGGCGCGGGCGGATTGTGGCTGGTGCGAATCGCGTTGCAGCCCATGTCCTGCAACATTTCCAACTGCCGCTGCGCCGCGCGAGTGTTGAACGCCGCGCCGAGCGCGCCCAAATCGTGATGGTCAGACGCGCCATGCAATGGGACATGCTCACCGTTGATGATGAAACCTTCGTTGGGATCAAATTTAATGGTCCGAATGCCAAACGGAGTTTCATAGCTGTCCACCACGTTTCCGCCCTGCAGAAGCGTGGTGACGGCTACATAGCGATTTGGTTTCTGTGTGGGCGGCGGCCCCCAGAGTTTCGGGTTGGCAACGGTCGCCTTGCCTTCGGCGACAGCATTGGTGCTGGCCGCAACATGCAAATCCGCCGGCGCAATGTTTGCCACCGCAGCGCCGGTTTTCCGTCCGTCGCCATCCAGACAGAAAATTTCCGTCATGACAGTGACATTCACGTTTTGCGCCGAATCATTATCCACAGTTACTTTCAAATTGACCGTGGCGGCGGATGAAACTTCCGGCGTCGTCGCGTAAGTTCCCCAATGCGCCACATGAACCGGCGCTGTTTTCGTCAGCCAGACATTGCGATAAATTCCCGCGCCGGGATACCAGCGCGATGAGTTCGGCGGATTATCCAGCCGGATCACGAGTTCGTTGTCGCCGCCCGGTTTGGCATACGGCGTCAGATCCACTTCCCATGACGCATAACCGTAAGGCCAGCCGCCAACAATGTGACCGTTCAGCCAGACCGTCGAGTAAGCCATCGCACCATCCACATCGAGGAAAATTTTCTTGCCGGGATCGCCGGCCGGCAGGCTGAACTTTTTGCGATACCAACCGATGCCTGCAGTCGGCAGGCGCCCCATGCCGCCGCCGCCGGAATGCGTGAACGGTCCGGCAATGGCCCAATCATGCGGCAAATTAATTTGTTGCCAGGCGCTGTCGTCAAAGTCCGGCTGCACATATGCGACACTGTCACCAAGATTTCCTGCCGGCCGCACAAATTTCCGCGCGGGGTCTTTGATGAAACGATTGCCACTCGGTAAAATCCATTGCCTGATGACGGACGCGGGCGCGTTTGTTGCGCCCGCCGAATTGGTCATGCTGCCGAGTGACGAATTGCCGTCGGCCTCGACTGCCGCGAGGCTCCGGGCTTGTCTTTGTTCGCGCACGTCGTAAAGCAGGCTCACCGAGATGTTGGTTGGATCGCCTTTGGCGAACCGCCAGTTGTCGTTGATCGAAATCCTTTCCCGCGGCGATGCCGGTATCGGCCCGGTGCCCCCCGATGAAGTTCCCGTAAAAATTAAAATGGCAATCGCCAGGCTTGAAAAACTCTTCCATCCCGCATCGTTGATCCCGGTCGGGCGGGAGAAGAATGAATTCTGGTTCATATTTCGGAATGCCCGGACGCTACGGCAAAGGCGGCCCGACCAACAGCCGATAAAAGCGTACGGGAACAACACCGGCATTGGTGTCCATCCAGCCAAATGGAGTTAGCGGAGAATTGGTTGTCCACAGCGTGCTCCAGTCAACCAGATTGGTCGTGGCCTGCACTGCATAATCCGGCCCCGGCTGCCCGGTGACCACCAGACTGAACCGGCCGTTGTTCCATGCCGGAGACGAGAGGAAAGGCAACGTAAGGGGATTCACCCTGACCAGGAAGCTTTGCGTCGCGCTGAGGCTGGGCGAGCCATTATCCGCCACTTTGACCGTGACCAGGTTGGTGGTATCGGCATTCGAGACCAGCGGACGCCAATTGAAGGCGGCATTGGTGCTGTTGATTTTAATCAGCGATGCGTTGGCAGGCGCACCGAGCAAATTGAAGGTGAGCACCGGTGGCGGAGAATTCGTGTCGCTGGCTGTGGCAGTTACCGGAGGTGTCTGGCCCACATTGACCGCCTGGTTCGGAACCGCCGCGAGTGTCGGCGCGGCATTGGCCGGCAGGAATGTGGAGCTGACGTTATCCAGCACGGAGGTGTTGAGGAAACCATTGTTGCCGGAGCTGACGATAAGACCCACGTAAGCGCCCGAAGCCATGCTCGTAAAAGTGGACGCCGTGCCAATCGCCGTCCAGGAGTTACCGTCGGACGAGGAATAGGCCCGGAAGGTGTTGTTGGTCCGGGTCAGTCGCACCCATTTTGGCGCGGTTCCGGCGACGGTAGTTCCGACTGCGTTCGCTCCATTGCCGTTGCGCCTGACGAACTCCATTCCGGCGCTCGGTTGAACGTCCGCCATGGCAAATTGCGAATCGGCGTAAAGATTTTCGCGAATCATCACTCCCGCCTTTGCGTTGGCGGAAGTATTCTGCACACCAGCGATACGAGCCTGGATATAACCGTTGGTCGTATTCGAAGCGTAAACGTAAACGAATTGGAAATAGTCAAGATTGGCGGCATAAGAAAAGTCTGGAACACCTCTCCCGGAGCCGGAGACTGTGAATGTTCCATTGTTGCAACCGGCGCTGCCAACCAGATCCACGGCGCCGGCGTCCGTGTTTGCCCACGGCCAGGGCAAACTGCTCACCGACGCGCCCGCTTCATTGGACGGAACACTTTCACTTCCGCCATTGGCGATGGTGACGATGTAATAGTAAGTTTGGCCGGCACTAACCGTCCAATCAGTGTAATTGGTCCCGGCGATGGATGACGCAATCGTGGCATACGGCCCGCCGCAAGCAGCAGAACGTTTCACATAGTAATTAACTCCTGCCGAACCGCTCCATGTCAATTGGACCGCGCCATTGGTCGCGACGGTTGCAAGATCACTCACCATCGGAACCGGTGTGGCGCTGACTTCCGCCGAATTCGCGCTGCTTCCGTTTCCGTTGGCAGTGACGACGTAATAATAGGTGGTGTTGTTGGCGACGCTCGTGTCCGTGAAACCTGATTTCACGGCTCCAATATTCCCAGCGACGAGCGTGTAAGACCCGCCCGGGGCTGTGGACCGCCATACGTTATAAGTTGAAGCACCCGGAACGATGTCCCAGCTGACCGTCACACGCGCGTTTCCTGGAACTGCTGCCATGCCGGCGGGCGCAGCCGGTCCCGGCAAGGTTGCGGCTTCGATGATGGTAATATTGGTGGTCGGCAAACCACTCGAGGTGGCGGTCAGGGTGATTGAGCCGGCGACGTTCGTGGATTGAATGATGACCTGGGCCAGGCCGTTGAAGAGCGAGCGTTGCGTGCCTTTGTCCGCTTCCAACGAGCTGGGATTCCCATTCCCCACACCGATGATGGCACCGCCGCTGACGCCAAAACTGATTGTGTTACTGGCCGTCGGCACGATATTTCCCTGTGCATCCAGCGCGGCCACCGTCACCACTGAAACATCATGCCCATCGGCCAGAATGGTGCTTCGGTCCGGCCAGAGCGCAATCGCCGTCGGCGTCAAACTGGTTGTCCAGCTATTCGTCATCACCGGCAACAGGTGACTGTAGCCAACGGCCTTAATCGTGCCTGATGCCCAAGGCACATTCCATTCAAGGTGGTTCTGCACGTTCAACAGTTTGCGTCCGAGACTGACGCCATTGGTAAACAACTCCACCGAGTCGCAATTGCCATAGACCCAGACGTTGACGTTCGTTCCGGCTCCCCAGTTCCAATGTGGAAGCAGGTGCAGCATGGGTTTGGCCGTCCAGTTGGCCTGGTAATAATAAGCCTGATCCTTGAAAAAACCGCAGGTATCCAGGACCCCGGAGCCGGAATTGATGGCAGGGTAACCGTAGGGCGTCGTCTCGCCGCGATAATCAAATCCGGTCCAGATAAAACCGCCGCCCATCCACGGCCGCGCGCTGTAGCGTGGCCACCATGTCTCCGCCGGCTGGCCGAAGTTGAAAGTATAACCAAATCCGTAGTCCCCGTTTTGGAGGACGACATCGTATGCCCACAGGTAACGGTTCACGGTATCAACGTAATATTTTCCCCGGGTTGTCAGCACAGCGCTCACTTCGGTGCCCATCCCCGGCTCGGTTGGAGCATCGCGATGAAAGCTGTCCAGGTTGCCATATTTCTCGTAGTTGAAGCCCATGACATCAAGGACGGTGGCGAAACCGGAGTTCCAGGAAAAATTCACGGCCGCCGTGCATTTGCGCCAGGGATCCAGGGAATGTGCCAGGTTCTGCATGACCTGGATGAGCGTTGCGCCGGTGGCAATCCCCTGCAAATCGACTTCTTCATTGCAGAGCGACCAGGCGAAAACCGAGGGATGATTCCGGTCGCGCCGGATCATGCGGGAAAGCTGGCTCACCGGCTCGGCATTGGTTCCGAACCGGCGGTTTTCATCCAGGACCAGCATTCCCAGCTGATCGCAGGCATCAAGAATCTCGGCGGCCGGCTCGTTATGCGCCGTGCGATAGCCGGTCACTCCCATCTCCTTTAATCTCTCAATGCGAAAATACTGGAGCCGGTCCGGCAGGGCCGAACCCACGCCGGCGTGGTCCTGGTGGTTGGCCGTTCCTTGAATGAAAATAGGCTGCCCATTGAGGAACAATCCGTTGTTCGCATCGAAGACCACTGTCCTCACGCCAAAGGGGGTGTAATAAACGTCGGCGACAGAGTTTTGATTGCTGACGGTCGTGACCAGCCGGTAGAGATACGGCGTCTGCGGCGACCACAAATTGGCGGCAAACGAAACCGGCTGCGTCACCGTCAAACCCTGTCCGGCCGAAAGGTTCAGCGGCGAGGCAATCGTGGCGACGATATTGCTGTTCGCATCGAGCACCAATGAAGTGACGCTGCCGTTCACAGTTGCCGCGCCGCTTTGGTTCGTGACTTCGGTCTGCACGGTGACCGTGGCGTTGGAACCCGCCAGCGAGGTGGTCGCGGCATACGTTCCCCATTGCGCCACATGCACCGGATTTTCCGCCGTCAGCCAGACATGGCGATAAATGCCCGCGCCTTCATAAAACCAGCCTTCGAACCGATTGGCGTCCACCCGCACGACGAGCACGTTCGTGCTGCCGGGATTCGCGTACGGCGTAACATCAAAGTAAAAACTCGAGTAGCCGCTGACATTGCGTCCGAGGAGGTGACCGTTCAACCACACCAGACAATTCCGGTAAACACCGTCGAATTGCAGCCACAACGCCTGGCCGGAATAATTTGAAGGCAAGGTGAACGTGTGACGGTACCAACCGGTGTTGTTCGTGGTAAAACCGGGATTGCCCACCGTGTGGAAACCATGGTTGCCGTCCGCGCTCGGACTGAACGGCAATTCGACGGCCCAATCGTGCGGCAGATCAAGCTGCCGCCACGCGCTGTCGTCGTAATTGGTCTGGACGAACGAAACATTTTCCCCCGCGCGCGTGGCAAAGATGTCCACGCGGATGGATTCCAGGTAGGTTTCAGAGTTCGTCCCGGAGAGCTCGTTGAGACTCGTGTTGTTTTCCAATTTGGCCAGGTCGGGAATTTCCGGATACCAAGTGACGTTGGTCGTCACATCCACGGGATCGCCCAACCGGAAGCGCCAGCCGGAATCCAATGAAACCCGGTCGCGGCCAAACGCCGAACCGGCGATCAGAAAGAAAACAACCGCCACCAGAGGCGCGGCGGGATTCGACTGGAACCAGAACCGGCCGGTGACAATTGAATTTGAATGAAGGTTCAAACCGATCATTTTGACTCTTACCGAAAATACCGGGTTCGCTCCGATTCACGGCGTGAACAGGTTCAAATTGATATAATTGGCCAGGGCCTGGTAGCCGGCCGGGTTCATATGCAAGCCGTCACTGGCATTAAGGCCATTGTAATAGAGCGGGTTAATATTCATCGGATTCGCCGGATCGCGGGCCACCAGGTCGAAATCAAGGACGCCGTCGTAAATGGTGTTGGTGCGGAACCAGGCGTTAACGGCCTGGCGTTCCAGTTCGTGGAGGGTGGTGAAATAGCTGTTTCCACCGAAAGGCGTAATCGTGGCGCCATACGCGAGCAGGTGACGAGCATGCGCTTTGTTGGCGAACTGGGTGTAAGCGGCGATCATATTCAGGGCGAAACTCGTAGCTTGATTAGTCGTCGCGCTGCCGTCTCCGCCGATGTCGTTGACACCTTCAAACACGATAAAGTACCGCGCGCCGTTTTGGTTAAGCACATCCCGGTCAAACCGGTTCTGCGCCGCCACGCCGAGGCCGCCGAAGAGGCCGTTGCCGCCGACGCCCATGTTGGCCACCCCGACACCGGCCGTGGGAGCGTTGCTGACGAGCCGGTTCGCCAGATTGTCCGGCCAGCGGTTATTGGCGTTGTCGGTCGAACCGCGCCCGTCGGTGATGGAATCGCCCAGTATCGAAAGGGTCTTGCTGGAACTGTCGGCCAGCACCTCGATGCCGGTGATAATATACCAATGCGCGGCGGTGGTCGCACCCGACATGTTTGCCGCAGTCACGACATTGCCGGGCTTGATGAAGTATCCCGAGCGAGAGCCCGGATGACCGCAGATGGTCGTGGACGAGAGGTTTCCGAAGTAAATGCTGATGGCGACGTTCGTCAGCGCCGGCAGGCTGTAATCGAGCGGATCGGAATACACCACTTCGCCGGCTGGAATGTTGATTGAGGGCGCGCCGTGAAAGGTAAGCGCCTTGTCCGTGGCGGGGTAGATGGATCCGTCGCTGCCGCTGGCCGTCGCCGGCGCCAGGGCGAAATGGACGGAGTTCATCGTGACGGGACTGGTTCCGTAAGCGTTGGAGAAGCGCACGCGAAGATGGGTCCCGCCGATACTTGAGCGAACAAATTGTCGCAGCGTGCTGCTGGTCAGCGGCGCGGCCGGCACATTGCCAGGTTCAGTCAATTGCGGGGCACAGCCCCAGGTCGTCACCCAGTGACCATCGGCAGCGGCCAGTTTCATTTGCGCGCAACCAAGCGCCAGCGCGAATACGAGAATCTTGTCTTTTATCTTAAGGCGCATAGGAACGATAAAACCGTGTGGAGTTTGTGGTGTTGGATTCGGCGAATTGCCACGCGCCGCCGGCATCGGCGACATTGGTGGAGACGTTGAGCCACATGGCCGGCGGCGTCAAGCTGGCGGTGACCTGGATAACATTGGTGGAGTTGGGACCGCCGAGAAAATACAAGGTCACACTGCCACCCGGATTGTGAACGACGTTGGTAATCAGCGCCGGCGGATACGGAATCGCCACGTTGAACACCGTTCCCACCGCACCGGGCCCGCCACTGAACGTGGTGCCGTACAATGAATTTCCCAGCGGCAGCAATCCGGCCACCGGCAGCGCGCCGTCGCGGTTTGTGCCGGTGGACGCATCCATTGCCGTGAAAGCGTAGAGCGTCCGGAATTGCGTGCCGTTGGTGTTTACGGAGAAAACGATTCCGCTGGCACCGGCGCCGCCGGCGGAAGCGGTTCCGTAAAGATTACCGCCCGACAATGCCAGGAGCGCGCAAGGTGAAGCGCCGTCCGGGTTGGTTCCCGTCAGCGGATCGGTCACCGAAAAATTGTGCAGCACCGCGAAACCGAGGCCATTGGTGCCGATGGAAAAAATCGCACCTTTGCCGCCGGTTCCGCCGGCGAGGGTGGTTCCGTAGAGCACGCCGTTTGACAGGACCAGACCGCTGGCAGGGAACGCACCGTCGGGGTTGGTGGCCGTCAGTGAATCCAAAGGCATGAAGCCGTGGAGAGTGGTGAAACTGCCGCCGTTGGTGTTGATGGAAAATATAACGCCCGCACCGCCGGCGCCGCCGGCGGAAGCGGTTCCGTAAAGTGTATTGCCGGAAAGAATCACCCCCCCACAGGGCAGGGCACCGTCGGTGTTCGTGCCGGTGTTCGAGTCCAGCGCGCTGAAGTCGTGCAGGACGGCAAAGGTGGCACCGTTGGTGGACAGGGAAAAGATTGTGCCGTTGGCGCCGGCGCCGCCGGCGGTGGTCGTTCCATAAAGTGTGTTGCCGGACAATGCCAGCAGCGCGTTCGGACTTGCTCCGCCTGAATTCGTGGCATTGTCCGCCGAGACGGCGGCAAAACTCTGGATGATGGAAAGGCCATTGGTGCTTCCCAGAAAGACCGAGCCCACCCCGTTGGCTCCTCCGGCCAGGCTCGTCCCCAAAAAGCCGTTGCCCGAAATCGTCAGGTTGCCCTGCGGGTTGCCCGCGTCCGGAGGGTTGGCAAAAGAATGGAAGGTGCTGAAGCTCGCGCCGTCCAGGCTCATATAAAAAACCGTGCCATTGCCCTGCCCTCCGCCGTTGAGGGTGGTTCCGATCAAAACGTCGCCGGACAACGCGAGGCCAGCCGCGGGATTCGCGCCGTCCAGATTAAGGCCGTTGCCAAGCGGGTTGAACCTGTGGATCGCCATCCCGTCCGGACCGGGGAAAGAATTTGTGATGGTAGTTGCGGGCGGGGGGAGGGTTCCGGTATCCAGGTTCGACACCGTGAAAGCTGTTCCAGCCGTGCCGAAAGCAAATTTATCCATATCGAAACCGTTTTCGCGCGCACCAATCTGAAATGTCTGGGTCAAGTTGCCTGCGGTCACAGTAAATGAAATGGGCGTCTCCCCGGCCGTGCCCGTGTAGTCCGAGAAGTTGATCCATTTCCAAACAGAAATTCCAGCTGAACCGCTGCCGCTCACCACGTCGCTCGAACTTGTAAAACCACCGGCGTTCACATTGTTGTTCAAAATCCAATCGGCATCCGCAGTCGCCGATTTGGCTCCAAAACCGTTTCCGTAAAAGAAACTGTCATCGTTGCCGCTGCCCGGCCCCACTCGCACCCGGCCATATAGCTTGTAGGTTCCCGCCGCCGGGAAAATCACACTGTAGCTTGCCACGCGGTTGGCATTCCCCGGGTTGCCGCTGTTAACCGTGTCCGTTGAAATTGAAATAAATTGGACCGCGCCATCGGTGCCGTTGGTGAAGTTGGAACCCAGCGTGCCGGATTCCGCCTCCAAGGTCACCACGCCGTCCGCGTTGGCAACCTGCAAGCCGGCCACCATGAAGACCATGGCAGTGATGAAAATGATGGCCGGGCGATATCGTTTCATTGGTTCGATTTCTTGCCTTCACGGGTGAATCCGCGGCCTGGGTCAGTTCGTCGCGCCGGGGACGGATTTTGCGTGACAATGACTCCGGCAAATGCCGGCACGCAAAACATGCCGCCGGGTACAAATGCAAAAACAATCCTGGTTGCCATATTTTAAGTTTACTCTGGATGATGACCCGACTCAACCCCCTGCCCTGGAGCCGCGCCGCCACGCACGGCTCAATTCGTTCCCGAATTGCGGACTAAAAATTTAATGCAGAAATTGTGGACAGTTTGTTCAACAGGGCCGGCTCGAAATCCGCTGAATCTTGATACCAAAACGCATAACAATTTCCCCAGTCAGAAAATTCAGACATTGTTTCCCACCGACACCACGCGGCTGAGCCGTCACAGAACACCTCGTTACCTCCTGCGGGCTGGCTGCCTTTAAAGTGCGGCGGCATATGGGCGGTGAAATTTTGATTGGCCACGAATGGATCTTTTTGTCCATACCAGCTCTTATTTGGTAATTTATTGTAATTACAGATATCATCGGCAGCCAGCGCCCAGTAGGGCTTGGAGGTGCTCAGCTTGATCGGGCTGTGAAAATTGAATGTGCCTCCAGCTTGTGAAGTCCACTGCCACCTTGCGTTTGGGGCAAGCAGTTTCACCACCGCCGGAATCTCCCCTTCACCGAAATATTGGTAGCCGAGAAGGATTTGATTGCCGCCCGGATCAATAGCCGGAAGGGGAATATTTGGGGGGTCCAGCGGAGGACGATTCGGGCAGGTCCAAATGTTCGGTCCATTGGTCAGGGACAGACCCAGTTGTTGTATAGCGGCTTGGCTGGTTAAAGACATGCATAGCTGCACCATCTGCACCGGGCTGCCCGTAGGCACTTTTCCTGGAACCACATACTCGTTGGAATCCTGGGCGTAGGTAATCACGGCAACCCCAACCTGTTTCAGATTGGCCATGCATTGGATGCGCCTGGCCCTTTCCTTGGCAGCGGCCAACGCCGGAATCAACAGCGCCGCCAGGATGGCAATGATTGCAATGACAACCAATAATTCAATCAAGGTAAACGCCCCTCGGGACGAGCGGCTGAGTGTATGATCTCTTTTTGGCAACATATTCGTTCTCGATTGACCCATAATTATTATTAATGGTTTTCTTTGAAGAGTCGCAGAGCGAGAAAGGTGCCGGCGCTCCCTGGCACGCGCGGCAAGGCGACGTTGGTTCGACGTGTTATTGGGAACATCCTCAATGAATATGCTGAAACGCAACCGCTCCCGCTATCCGACAAACGTCGTATTTAGATATTTGCTGAACACCCAAAACGCCCGGCATTCGTCACTTGCCCTTGAACGCCAACGGACCGGAGCATTGCTCGGATTTCATTGCGATTTTGAGCATAAACCCGTTGTGGTTCATGTGGTACGACAAACGTCGTATAGCAAAAGCACACTGCTATGGTACTCTCAGGGCAGTGTCCCTAAAACATTGAAGTTGTGAGGCAGTTATTCATCAGTAACAAAAGTACAATCAGCTAAAAACTCTATGAAAAACATCAGAACATTAACCCTGTGCGGTAGTATTGCAGCGATTGCCGCACTGGCAGGAACAGCTCAAGCCGGCGTCAGCCTTTCCATTGACAGTGTAACCACGCAGGCCAGCACATCGTGGAGCGGGAGTCCGGCCGGGACACTGGCTCAATCGATTGACACCCCTAATCTGCAGAACTCGTTCGATGCCGGCGTTTCGTCCGGAATATTTTTCAAGGCTGGAAGTTCTTTCACTTTGGGTGCGATTGAAATCGATGAGAGTGCTGTTACCGGTGGCAATGGAATTTTTAATTTAGCCTTGTATGATCTTGGCTCGTCATTTGTGCTGCCCGCCGGCAACCCGCTTTATACATTTACTGGAAGCGAAGTGAATTTGTTCAGTGCCGGACTTAATGTGACTCTTGCCAACGCCAGTCAGTTTGATGTGCTTACGTTTTCAGGGGCTGATAACGTCTCCATGAACTCTGGCGACACCTATTTTTTTGATCTCGTGGCGGCTGATGGCCTCAGTAGCCTTTCATGGCATCGTGGTCCAATCACGCCAAATCAGGCTATCGGAATTAGCACGACTGTGGTAGGAGGAGCTGGAACCTTCCTGAACAATAGTGCTGCCGCAGCCAATCGCACTCCCATTGCGGCATTCTTTGCCGTTCCGGAACCCGCCTCCATGGCCTTGATCGGTTTGGGTGCGTTGATTGGCACGTTCGCCATTCGTCGCCGCAAGTAATAAACAAATTTAGCCATTCACCATGGTCGTTATTTAAGGGTAACGACCATTGTTGTTTTCTGGCACCGCATGATTGATAGACCCTGCTTTTCCCCTGCACCCCGCCATCCGGCCTGGGTTAGGGCGTTGATAGCAAACGGAAGAACGTGGCCCCCGGCGAGGCGTTGATGGGCACGGTGATGGGGCTGGTCAGGCCGCCCGGGTAATCGAACCAGTTCGTGCCGAGTCCTGAACCCGGATTGTTGGTCTGGATTTGCAGCTTGAAGCTGCCCGGCCACCAGAACTGGATGCCAGAGGCGGCATTGGTCCAGTTCAGTTTCGTCCCGGGAACGAGCTTGAATATTTCACCGGCGTTGGCGGTGTATTGGCCCGTAAAACCGACGCCGAAGCCGAAATCAACCAGGTACAGGTTGCCGGCATTGTCTTCACCGAAAGAAACGATGTGATCGAGACCGTTGAGGGTTGAAAAGATGTTGTCACCCTTGTAATTCGGGTTCGTGGGGTCGATGACGAGCGAGTTCCAGATGGCGGTCATGTCCGTGAGCGTGCCGTTCGTGCCGTTGAAAGTGGCCGGGTCGGTGTCACGATTGAAATCGAGCATCCAGATTCTGTCTTCGACGAAATCGGCGAAGAAGTATTTGCCCTGCAGTTCAGCGATGGGGCCGTGATAGACGTAACCGCCGATGGCGGCCTGGCCGACGGCGTGGGTATATTCCTGGAGGGGAAAAAGCGAGGTGACGCCGGTGAACGGATTGGTGGTGGTGTGGGGGGCGCCGAAGATGGTGCTGTTGTGGGTCGCCTCGAGCTGGGGCCAGCCGTAGTCAACCGGCGGGCCGGAAACATCGCTGCCGGCCTTGAGAAAATCCACTTCCTCATACGTATTCTCGCCTACGTCGCCCCAGTACATATCGCCATTGGCACGATCGAAACTGATGCGGTAGCCGTTACGCAGGCCGGTCGCGAATACTTCGCCCAACGCCGGGACGGACCCGGCGGCGATGGTGCCCATGAGGGGTGTGCCAGGATGGTTCGTGTTGTAGGTCGGGACCGGGTTCGAAGGCGGAATGACAAAATTCTTGAGCGGGTCGGAGGGATAATCATCGCCGCCGGAAACATCCAGGCGAAGGATCTTGCCCCGGACATCGGCCGGATTTTGGGACGGGCGGCCGGCGGGAGAGATGGCCCCGTTGTAGTTGTTGCCAAAGGAAGTGTCCGCGACGGAAATGTAGAGGTAGTTGCGCGCCGGGCCGGAGGCGGTGGGATCGAAGCCGACCCAACCCACGGTGTGATTGTTCTGCGCATTGTTGGTGAACTGGAGTATGGTGCGAAGGATGGTCGCGCCGGCGGCCGGGTTGGCCGGATTGAGAAAATATTCTTCGACCCGGTCGACCGGAACCACATTGCCATCCGGAGGGTTGGTCGGGCCGATGTATTCGGCACTGCTGACGTACATTTTGCCATAGCCGGCGCTGCTCAGGACGTTGAAGTCGGGATGGAAAGCAATGGTCTGCAGGCCGTCGTCGTTATAGACCTTGCGAAACGAGAGGTCCAACACCACGGTGGAAACGCGGGTGTTCAAATCATACCGCCACACCTTGCCCATGGTGTTGGGAGGATTGGGCGTGAAACCGGACGCGGTGGAACTGATGCGCGTCGTGTAATAAATGATGTTGGCCGGGTCGCCGGGGATTTGGGTGAGAAAAGTGGGTTGATTGAGGACGGGGCTGACCCGCTCCAGGTGATAATCGGCGGGCGCAGCAGACGGCCAGATGGCGAAACCAATGAGTGTCACAGTGGCGATGAGCTGTGGCCGCAATTTCATGCAAATTCCCTGCGACTGTCGTCCGGTCAAGGACTGGATTCAAGTCCCATCCCTTATGAACATCATCATTGACGCATTTTGGCGATTCAGCTTCCAGCGACGACATGGCCTGCCCGTCGGGCCGGCGGAATGGCTCAGGTGCACCCGGAGTTTTCAGCGCGGTTCCCCCCCGTTTTGCGGGCCCGGATATGTTTTCTGGGTTGAATTGTCCGCCGGATTGGGGTTGATATCCGGGCATGAAGGCCTGGCTCAAGCATCCATTTCGCGTGACGGGCCGGTTGCTTTGGCTGAGTGGCGACCTGGTCCTGGCCGCGGCGGACTTTGTGTTCCGCTGGGCTTTTCGCCCGGGAAAATCCCGGGCAGCCCGCCAGGCGGAATGGTTGCAACACCACTCTCGGCGGCTGTTGCGGATCTTCCAGGTCCAACCGCAGGTCGCCGGTCAGGTTCCTTCGGCGGGCCTGCTGGTCTGCAATCACCTGAGTTATCTCGATATCCTCGTGCTCGCGGCCTGCACCCCGGCGGTGTTTGTTTCCAAGCGGGAGATAAAATACTGGCCGGTGTTCGGCTGGTTCGCCTGCCTGTGCGGCACGATTTTCGTCGATCGGGAACGGCGCACCCGCGTCGGCCGGTCGAACGATGAAATTCAAGCGGCGCTCGACCGCGGGAGCCTGGTGATTTTATTTCCCGAAGGGACCAGCTCGGATGGCCAGACGGTTTTGCCGTTCAAATCGGCCCTGCTCGAACCGGCGGCGCGGCAAACCGGGCCTTTGTCGCTGGGGTTGATCCGCTACGAACTCGACGACGGCGATGTGGGCGGGGAGATCTGCTATTGGAAGGACATGACCTTTGTACCGCACGCCATCAACCTGCTGAGCAAACGCACCCTGCGGGTCTTTGTCCGCTTTGCCCCATCGCACACGAACGGCGCCGATCGCAAGGAACTGGCCCGGCAATTACATCTGGAAATACTGAAACTGAAGACGGCGCCGCCCGTTTGATTGGATTCGCGTCAACTCCTGACCCGGACGATGAACCTGACCCGGGTCCCCTTGCCGGGGGCGCTTTCCACCTGGCATTCG
>CAYPSF010000047.1:15234-27028 GCA_964413165.1 uncultured Bifidobacteriaceae bacterium | reverse complement strand
ATGCCGACGAAGGCGATCCCGGCGCGTTCATGAACCGCAGCGTGATGGAAGGCAATCCGCACAGCGTGCTCGAAGGTTTGATGATTGCCGCCCGGGCCATCGGCGCCGATGAAACGCTGATTTATGTTCGTACGGAATATCCCTTTGCGGTCGCACGCATGCGCCGGGCGGTGGCGGACGCGCAAAAGTTGGGCTTCCTCGGCAACAACGTGTTCGAGTCGGGCCAGACCCTGAACTGCGAGGTAATGGAAGGGGCCGGGGCCTTCGTCTGCGGCGAGGAGACGGCCATGATCGCGTCCATCGAGGGCCAGCGCGGCATGCCGCGGCCCAAGCCGCCGTTCCCGGCCGAAAGCGGTTTGTGGGGCAAGCCGACCATCATCAACAACGTCGAGACGCTGGCCCACGTAGTGCGCATCATCAACCAGGGCGCGGAAACGTTTCGCCAGCTCGGCACTCCGGCTTCGCCCGGCACCAAGACCTTCGCCCTTACCGGCCACGTGGCCAACACCGGATTGATCGAAGTGCCGTTCGGCACCACGCTGCGCGAAGTCGTCCTCATCATCGGCGGCGGGATCACCGACCGGCGCGGCAAGGTGAAACCCGACGGGTTCAAGGCCGTGCAGATTGGCGGGCCCTCGGGTGGTTGCCTGACCCGGGAACATCTCGACCTGCCGCTGGATTACGATTCGCTCCGCGGCGCCGGCGCCATGGTTGGTTCCGGCGGCCTCGTGGCCATGAATGAGAAGACCTGCATGGTCAGCATCGCCCGGTTCTTCATGGATTTCACCCAGCGTGAAAGCTGCGGCAAATGCGTGTTGTGCCGCGAAGGCACGCGCCAGATGCTCGCGATGCTCGATGACATCATCGAAGGCCGCGCCACCGGGGAAACGCTGGCCCTGCTGGAGAAGCTCGCCCTGGCCGTGCAAAAAGGTTCGCTGTGCGGGCTCGGCAAGACCGCGCCGAACCCGGTGCTCTCCACGCTGCGCTATTTCCGTCACGAATACGACGCACATGTATTCCACAAGCATTGTCCGACCGGCCAGTGCAAGGCGCTCGCGAAACCGAGCATCGACCCGATCAAATGCAAAGGCTGCACCGCCTGCGCGAAGAAATGCCCCGTCGGCGCCATCACCGGCGAGCGAAAAAAAGCCCATGTGATTGACCAGGCCAAATGCATCGTGTGCGGCGCCTGTGCCGACGCCTGCAAGCTGGAGGCCGTCGTTGGGGTGTGAAAATTCAACCTGAAATTTTAACTTGAAAGATTCAATGAACGCTGTTGCTACCGTAAAAACCTTGAGCATCGACGGGCGGGAAGTGCCGATCAACGGCGAGCGGAACCTGCTGGAACTGATCCGCAAGGCCGATATTGACCTCCCGACGTTCTGCTATCATTCCGACCTGAGCATCTACGGCGCGTGCCGTTTGTGCCTGGTGGACATTGCCGGGCGCGGCATCCAGGGCGCCTGCTCCACGCCACCCGAGGCGGGGTTGAAAATCCGGACCCAGACGGAAGAGATCCGCGAGATCCGGAAAATCGCCATCGAACTGCTGCTCGCCAATCACGAGCGCGAATGCACGACCTGCGGCAAGAGCGCCGCCTGCCAGCTGCAGGATGTGGCCCGCAAGCTCGGCATCCAGAAGGTCCGTTTCAAACCAGTGCACGAGCCGGCCGAGGTGGACCGTTCGTCCCTGTCGCTGGTGCGTGACCCGAATAAATGCGTGCTTTGTGGCGATTGCGTGCGGTTCTGTTCGGAAATCCAAGGCATCGGGGCGATCGACTTTGCCTGGCGCGGCCACGACGCGGCGGTATTGCCGGCGTTTGGGAAAAACCTAGGCGAAGGCGAGTGCGTGAACTGCGGTCAGTGCGCCGCCGTCTGCCCGACCGGCGCGCTCACGCCGCGGTCGGAAATCGAGGTTGTCTGGCAAGCGTTGAATGATCCCGCCAAAATCGTTGTGGCCCAGATCGCCCCGGCGGTGCGCGTTGCCATCGGCGAACTGTTCGGCCTGCCGCCGGGGGAATCCACGCGCGGCCAGATGGTTGCGGCGTTGAAACGGCTCGGTTTCGACCGGGTCTACGACACCTCGTTCAGTGCCGACCTCACGGTGATTGAAGAGGCGAATGAGTTTCTGGATCGCAAAACGAAGGGCGGAAAGCTGCCGCTCTTCACGAGCTGTTGCCCGGGCTGGGTAAAATTTGCGGAGCAGTTTTTCCCCGAGTTGTTGCCGAACCTGTCCACCTGCAAATCGCCGCAGCAGATGCTCGGCGCGTTGTGCAAGGATCTGCTGCCGGAAGAGCTGGGCGTGAAGAAAGAAAATCTCGTGATGGTGTCCATCATGCCCTGCACGGCCAAGAAATTTGAGGCCAAGCGACCCGAATTTGCGAAGGACGGCATCGCGGACGTGGACCACGTGCTGACGACGCAGGAACTGGCACGGATGATCCAGGAAGCTGGCCTCCGGTTCACGAAGCTGCCGCCGGAATCGTTCGACATGCCCATGGGCTTCAAGACCGGGGCCGGCGTCATCTTCGGCAATTCCGGCGGCGTGAGCGAAGCCGTGTTGCGTTATGCTTCCGAGAAGATCACCGGTAAAAAGTTGTCGAACCCGGACTTTCCCGCCGTCCGCGGCGAGAATGGGTTGCGTATTATTGAAGTGCCGGTGGACGGCATCGTCCTGAAACTCGGCATCGTGCATGGGCTGAAAAATGCCCGGACGCTCGCAGAGAAGGCCCGGCGCGGCAAATGCGACCTGGACCTCGTCGAGGTGATGGCCTGTCCCGGCGGTTGCATCGGCGGCGCCGGCCAGCCGGTTTCGCGCGACCCCGACATCCGCAAACTCCGCACGCGCGGGCTTTACGATGTGGACAAGAACCTCGACCTGCACAAGTCGCAGGAAAATCACTATGTCACGGAATGCTACCAGAAGCACCTGGGCGAAATCGGCGGCAAAAACGCGCATCGCCTGCTGCACACGCACTACCAGAACCGTCGGCGCGCCGCCGGCGAAACCATCGCCCTGGGCGGCGACCCGGCGGGGGAGAAGATGAAGGTCAACGTGTGTGCCGGCACCAATTGTTTCGTGAAAGGTTCGCAGAACATTTTGCACGAACTGTTGCATCAGGTGGAAGCCGAACACCTCCAGGACCGGGTGGACATCAACGCGTCGTTTTGCTTCGAACAATGCCATCACGGCCCGACGGTGAGCGTGGACGGTCAGAAGATCCAGTGGTGCACTGCGCAGGCGGCCAAGACCGAGATTTTGCAGAAACTAAAAGAAAAACGGGAAAGGCAATTATGACCACCGCCCTTTGTGAAAAGCCAGCCACGTTCATCGACGAGGCACAGATTGAACAAACACTCGAAGCCACACGCCGGTCTGATCCCGGCGCCGTACGCGACGTGCTGGCCAAGGCACGGCAGATGGAAGGCCTTGACGCCGATGAAGTGGCGGTGCTGATGGGCGTCGAAGACCCGGGGTTGCAGGAGGAGATGTTCGCCGCCGCGCGTTTTGTAAAGGACGAGATTTATGGCAACCGGCTCGTGCTGTTTGCCCCGCTGTACATTTCGAACCTCTGCAAAAATGAATGTAGCTACTGTGCATTCCGTGTCCACAACACCACGTTGACCCGCCGGGTGCTGACCCAGGCGGAAATTGCCAATGAAGTGAAATTTCTCGTCGACCAGGGCCACAAACGCCTGTTGTTGGTAGCGGGTGAATCCTATCCGAAGGAAGGCTTCCAATACGTGCTCAAGTCCATTGAGACGATTTACAGCACCCGAAGCGGTCGCGGTGAAATCCGCCGGGTGAACGTGAACATCGCGCCGCTCGCGGTTGAACAATTCAAACAACTCAAGGGCGCAGGGATTGGCACGTATCAACTCTTCCAGGAGACGTACCACCGCGAAACCTACGCGGCAGTCCACACTCACGGGGCCAAAAGCAACTTTGACTGGCGCGTGAACGCCATGGACCGGGCGATGGAGGCAGGCATCGATGACGTCGGCATCGGCGTATTGTTCGGGTTGCACAGCTGGAAGTTCGAAATGCTCGCGATGCAACAGCATATCCGGCATCTCGAGGAAAAATTCGGCGTCGGTCCGCACACGATCAGCGTGCCGCGCCTGGAACCCGCCGTCGGGTCGGAAACCGCGGGCCGGCCTCCCCATGCCGTGGCCGACAGGGATTTCAAAAAGATTGTCGCGATCCTGCGGCTGGCGGTGCCATATACCGGCATCATTATGTCCACGCGCGAGAACGCCGACACCCGTCGCGCGACCTTCGCCCTGGGAGTGTCGCAGATTTCCGCCGGTAGCCGGAGCAATCCGGGCGGCTATGCCGAAACCGGCGACAGCCACAATACGGAGCAGTTCCAACTGGGCGACCATCGTCCTTTGGACGAGGTCGTGCGCGATGTGGCGTCGCTCGGATACACCCCGTCGTTCTGCACCGCCTGTTATCGCCTGGGCCGCACCGGCGCGGATTTTATGGACCTGGCCAAGCCCGGATTGATCAAGGAACACTGCAGTCCTAATGCTTTGTCGAGCTGCATGGAATACCTGATGGGTTATGCGACGCCGGAGACCCGGCGGGTAGGGGATAAACTGGTCAATCATGAACTGGGGACGATGCCCGGCACTATTGGCCAAACCGCGCGCGAACTGGTCGGCCGCGTGCGCAACAACGAACGGGACGTATTTGTGTAAGAGGTGACTGTGAAAAGCCGCCGCTCGATTGGAATGCAATGGCAGTGGGGCAGTCCTCTGCCCGCCGCTGGTCCAAATGAGCATGCCGGCGCGCGCGGAGTGACGCGCCCTACCAATTTATGAACAACACAGCCTATCGCATCGAACGGGATTCTTTGGGGGAGCGGTCGGTTCCCGTGACGGCATGGCATGGCGTTCACACGGAACGGGCGCTGGAAAATTTCCCGCTCGCCCGACGTCCGGTCCATCCCGAACTGGCCCGCGCTTATGGCACGGTGAAGCTGGCATGTGTTCTGACGAACCGGGCGCTGGGTGTTTGGGCGGACGATCCGGCCAAGGCCGATGCCATTGAACGCGGCTGCCGTGAACTTGCCGAGGGCCAACTGGCGGAGCACATCGTGGTGGACGCCTTGCAGGGCGGCGCCGGGACCAGCACGAATCTGAACGTGAACGAGGTGCTGGCCAACCGCGCGTTGCAGTTGCTCGGCCAGGTTCACGGGGCGTACGGCCGGGTTTCGCCGCTGGACGACCTCAACCGGCATCAGTCCACCAACGACACCTATCCCACGGCCCTGCGGTTGGCGGCGATCCGCCTTCTGCGCATGCTGGATCAAAACGTCGTGCGGTTGCAGGAATCATTTCAGAACGCGGAAAAATGTTTTGCCCACGTCGTCAAGGTCGGTCGCACGCAATTGCAGGATGCCGTGCTGATCACGCTCGGCCGCGAGTTCGGCGCGTATGCCGAGGCAATCAACCGCGACCGCTGGCGTATTTACAAATGCGAAGAGCGGCTGCGCGTGGTGAACCTCGGTGGCACGGCCATCGGCACCGGCCTGGCCGCGCCAAGACAGTTCATTTTTCGGGTCGTCGACCAGTTGCGCGAACTGACCGGCATCGGTTTTGCCCGCGCCGAAAACCTGGTGGATGCCACGCAAAACGCGGACGTATTTGTGGAAGTGTCCGGCATCCTCAAGGCGCACGCCGTGTCGTTGCTGAAAATCTGCTCGGATTTGCGGCTGCTGGCTTCCGGGCCGGAGGCGGGTTTTGGCGAAATCCGCCTGCCGGCGAAACAGGCGGGTTCCTCCATCATGCCGGGCAAGGTGAATCCGGTGATTCCCGAGGCGGTGAGCCAGGCAGCGATGCTGGTGATGGGGCACGATGCGACCATTGCGCTGGCTTGCGCTTCGGGCAGTCTGGAACTGAATCCCTTCCTGCCGCTGGTGGCGAATTGCCTGCTGGAGAGCGTTGATTTGCTGGCGCGCGCGGATGACATCCTGCGCCGTCATTGCATTGAAGGGCTGGAAGCCGATGAAGCGCGCTGCCGGGCAGCCGTGGAAAATTCCACTGCGGCGGCGACGGCCTTGTTGCCGGCGCTCGGCTACGAACGCGCTGGCGACGCGGCGCAACTTGCGAAAACCAACCGGCGGAGCATCCGTGAAACGGTGATTTCCCAGGGCTGGCTCACCGGCGCGGAATTTGATGTTTTGATCAGCCCGGAGGCGGTCTGCCGCCTGGGCACGCCGGAAAGGAACGGTCATGACCTCCGCGCCTAAAAGCCTGCGGTTGCACATCGCCTTCTTCGGCCGGCGAAATGTGGGCAAGTCGAGCCTGCTAAATGCCATCACCCGGCAGCAGGTTTCAATTGTGTCGCCGGTTGCCGGCACCACCACCGATCCGGTGGAGAAGCCGATGGAACTGCTCCCGCTCGGCCCGGTGCTGTTTATTGATACCGCGGGCATCGACGACCACGGGGAACTTGGCGTCTTGCGCGTGCAGAAAACCAAACTGGTTTTGGACCGGACCGAACTGGCTGTGGTTGTGGCCGAGGCTGGAACGTGGGGCGAGTTTGAGGAGGAAATGTTGCGCGAACTGCGTGGCCGCCAGATTCCGATCGTCGTAGTGTTCAATAAAATTGATGCGGGTGAACCGGAGGCCGCGTTGGTGGTGCGATTGGCAGGACAAAAACTGCGCGTCATCCGGACTTCGGCAGCGCGGGGCACGGGAATTTTGGATTTGCGGCAGGCATTGCTGGATTCGGCGCCGCCGGATTTCATCGACAGCCCGGCCATTGTCGGGGATCTCGTCGGTCCCGGCGAACTGGCGGTCCTGGTGGTGCCGATTGACAAGGAAGCGCCCAAGGGCCGGCTGATCCAGCCCCAGGTGCTGGCCATCCGCGATTTGCTGGACAGCGATGCTTGTTGTGTTGTGGTAAAGGAACGCGAATTGCGGAGTGCGCTGGACCGGTTGCAGACGCCGCCAAAACTGGTGGTCACCGATTCGCAGGCGTTCCTGAAAGTCGCCGCCGACACGCCGCGCGAGGTGCCGCTGACCAGTTTTTCGATTCTCATGTCGCGGTTCAAAGGCGACCTGCTTACCCAGGTGCAGGGCACCCTGGCCATCGAGAATTTGCGGCGGAACGACCGGGTGCTGATTGCCGAGGCCTGTTCGCATCATCCGATCGGCGAGGACATCGGCCGGGTAAAAATTCCGCGGTGGCTGACGCAATACACCGGCGCCAAAATCCATTTTGAGCATGTACACGGCCGCGATTTCCCCGATGACCTGTCCTCGTACAAGCTCGTGATCCACTGCGGCGCGTGCATGTGGAACCGGCGCGAGATGCTCAGCCGCATCCTGCACTGCCAGCAGGCCGGGGTGCCGATCACCAACTACGGGCTGACCATCGCCTACAGCCTGGGCATTTTTGCGCGGGCACTGGAGCCGTTTCCGGCCGCGCTGGCCGTGTTTCGCACGGCGGAAAGGCTGGCGGCATGAACGAGACCTTGAGCCGGCCTGAAATCCTGGGTTGGTTGCGTGAAGAACATCCGCAGCAGCTGGAGGAATTGTGGCGCCGGGCCGATGAATCGCGGCACCGGCACGTTGGCGACGCGGTGCATCTGCGCGGCCTCGTGGAAATCTCAAACTTTTGCGTACGGCAATGCGCCTACTGCGGCCTGCGGGCAGGGAACCTGTCGCTCAACCGGTACCGGTTGAACGCCGATGAAATTTTTGTCGCCGCGTTGCAGGCGGTGAGATTCGGCTACGGCACCATCGTGCTGCAGGCCGGCGAAGATGATGGGATCACGACCGATTGGCTGACCGCGGTCATCCGGCGGCTCAAGGCCGAAATGCCGCTGGCGGTGACCTTGAGCCTGGGTGAGCGGGCCGATGAGGAACTGGCAGCCTGGCGTGAAGCCGGGGCGGACCGTTATTTGTTGCGGTTCGAAACTTCGGATCGCGCGTTGTTTGAAGTCATTCATCCGCGCCGGGGAAACCGGCCCTGCGATCGCCTGGCGATTTTACGACGGCTGAAGATGCTGGGTTACGAGACCGGCAGTGGCGTCATGGTTGGCATCCCCGGCCAGACCCATGAAAGCCTGGCAACCGATCTGGCGCTCTTTCGCGAACTGGACCTGGACATGATTGGCATCGGTCCATTCATTCCGCATCCGGCCACGCCGCTGGGAGCAGCGCCGGGAATGTTTCCCGCCGCCTCCTCCGACCAGGTACCCAACACCGAATTGATGGTATATAAAGCCGTCGCGCTGACGCGGTTGCTGTGCCCCGACACGAATATTCCGGCGACCACAGCCCTGGCCACGATCAACCGGCGCAACGGCCGGGAATTGGGGCTGCGCCGGGGCGCGAACGTTTTCATGCCCAATCTGACGCCGCTCAAATATCGGCGGCTCTATGAAATTTATCCGGGCAAGGCCTGCGTCACCGAAACCGGTGATACCTGCCATCATTGCCTGGCGGCGCGCATCCGTGGCATCGGCCGCCACATCGGCGCCGGGCCGGGTGGACGGCGGCGCCCGATTTTTGCAGCGCCTTTGGGGTTTCCAACCTGTGAGGTTTGCCATGCGTGAAAGTTTGTCGGCCAACATCATCATCTGCATGGGCAGTTCCTGTTTCGCCCGCGGGAACAATCGGAACATCGAAGTCATCCAGGATTACCTGGGGGGGCACCGCTTGCCGCCGGCGGTGGAACTGAGCGGGCACCTTTGCCAGGGCCATTGCAAATCGGGGCCTAACGTCAGCATCAACGGCAAGCTATATCACGAGGTGGACCCGATCGTCATCATCGGCCTCCTCAATCATTTTGTGCCGAAGGAGAAGGCGTGAATTACCTGAATCCCATCTACACCGAGAAACGCGAATGCCAGGATTGTTACAAGTGCGTGCGCAACTGTCCGGTGAAGGCCATCAAGGTCGAAGGCGGCTATGCTTCCGTCATTCCGGAGTTATGTATTCTTTGCGGTCATTGCGTTGAGGTCTGCCCCAACGGAGCCAAACGCGTGCGGGACGATTTGCCGCAAGCGAGGCAATTGCTGGCGACGAAACCGCGCGTATTGGTGTCGCTGGCCCCGTCGTTTGTGAGCGAATTTCCCGACGTGCGCCCGGGGCAGCTTATCCGGGCCTTGAAACGGCTGGGCTTTTTTGGGGTCTCGGAAACCGCGCTGGGAGCGCAGCAGGTTTCCGCCCGGGCGGCGGCATTGTTGCAGGAGCAGCCGGACCGCGTGCTGTTTTCATCGGCGTGTCCGACGGTGGTGCGCTATTTGCAAAAACACCGTCCCGCCAGCGCGCGTTTCATCACCGGCCTGCTCACGCCGCTGCTGACGCATTGCAAATTGCTGCGGCAAAACTTTGGCGCGGACACCGGGATCGTGTTCATCGGGCCCTGCATTGCCAAGAAGATCGAAGCGGCCCAACACCCGGACTTGCTCGATGTGGCGCTGACGTTTGAAGATCTGGGGCGCTGGTTGGAGCAGGAGAAAATTTCCCCGGGCGCCATGGTGGAAACGCCGGAAGATCATTTCATTCCCGAACGCTCCGCGGAAGGCGCGTGGTATCCGGTGGACGGCGGCATGATTGCCGGCATGAAGTCCCTCTGCACTGTGAACGATTGTTCGTTCATGGCCTTTTCGGGCATCAGTGCCATCGAAAAGGCGATTGACGGACTGGGCGATTTGAAGCCGGAGGGTGGTTTGTTTCTGGAGCTGCTGGCTTGCGAGGGTGGGTGCGTGAACGGCCCCCGGACTTCGCGTCGCAACGGCACCGCCGTCAAACGTTGCCGTATTCTGCGTTACGGGCAGGCGGCGGATGCCGCACTGCCGCGCCCGCCTGCCATGGACATCCAGGCTGATTTCAGCGTTGCCGCCACGCCGGCGGTGCATTATCCCGAGTCGCAGATTCGCGAGACCTTGCGGCAGGTGGGCAAATTTTCGCCGGACGACGAGCAGAACTGCGGCGGCTGCGGCTACGACTCGTGCCGTGAATTCGCCATTGCGCTCATCAACCAGAAGGCCGAGCGGGCGATGTGCGTCACCTACATGCGCAAGCTCGCGCATAAGAAGGCCAATGCATTGATACAGAAAATGCCTTCGGCCGTTGTCATTGTGAACGACGCGTTGCGGATCATTGAGTCCAACGCCGCGTTTGCCGCGCTGTTTGCCAAGAATCCACCGCTGACCGGCACGGCGCCGCCGTCACTCGAAGGAGTGGCGCTGGCCGAGGTGATGCCGTTTGCAAGCCTGTTTCACAACACGTTGAAAACCGGCGAGGACGTTTTGGATCGCGACCTGCGTTTCCAGAGCACGATTTTGCACGCGACCATTTTCAGCATCGAGAAACACTCCGTGGTGGGGGGCATCATCCAGGATATCACCCAGCCCGCCGTGCAGAAGGCGCAGGTGATTCGCAAGGCGCGGGAAGTGATCCAGAAGCAACTGGCGACCACGCAGCAAATCGCCTACCTGCTCGGTGAAAATGCCGCCGAATCCGAGATCACGCTCAACTCGATCATCGAATCGTTTTCACCCGCCAAACCGGACGAGCCCAAGGACGACCATGACTGGCGAAAGCTTTATCGACGTTGATTTTTGCCAGAAGGCCAAGCAGGGGCAGATGGTCTCGGGTGATGTGTTCCTGTCCCGCAAAATCAAGGCGGAGGACCGGATCATCTCCGTTTTATCGGACGGCCTGGGCAGCGGCGTGAAGGCGAGCGTGCTCGCCAATCTCACCGCGACGATGGCCTTGCGCTACACCTCGGCGTTTGTGGATGTGCGCCAAAGCGCGAAGACGATCATGGACACGCTGCCAATCTGCGAAAAACGCAAGATCAGCTACTCGACCTTTACCATCGTGGACCTGGACGAGGACGGAAAAACCCGCGTGATTGAGCACGGCAATCCACCGCTGGTGTTGTTGCGTAACCAAACGTCGATACCGCTGCAGCGGACCGGTTTCACGTTGGAGGCCTGGAAGGACCGCATTATCCATTACAGCGAATTCGACACGCAATTAGGTGACCGGATTGTTTATTTTTCCGATGGTGTCAGCCAATCCGGCCTGGGCCTTGCGGGAATGCCGCTGGGCTGGGGACAGGCCAACGTGGTTCACTTTCTGAGCGGGCAGGTCGAACAGGAAAATGAAATTTCCGCCCACGAACTTTCGCGCCGGTTGGTCGCCGAAGCCGCCCGGCATGATGGCCGGGGGCCCAAGGACGACATCACCTGCGGTGTGGTCTATTACCGCCGTCCGCGCCGGTTCCTGATCATCACCGGGCCGCCTTTTTGCAAGGAACGAGACGGCGAACTGGCCGAGAAAGTCAGGGCTTTCAGCGGACGGAAAGCCATTTGCGGCGGAACCACCGCCAATATCGTGTCCCGCTTATTGAACCGGCCGGTTAAGATGTCCCTGGATCAACTCAGCCCGGAAATCCCGCCGGCGGCGGAGATGGACGGTATTGACCTCGTCACCGAAGGCACGGTGACTCTGGCCCGGGTGGCGGAGATTTTGGAACACGGGCCCCTGGGTGAGGACCAGCGCAGAAATCCGGCCAGCGATCTGGTGGCGCTGATGTTGGAGAGTGACATTGTTGAATTCGTGGTGGGTACCCGCATCAATGAGGCGCATCAGGACCCGAATGTGCCGGTTGAACTGGACTTGAGGCGGAACATCATCCGCAAAATCGCCTCGCTGCTGGAGACACGTTACCTGAAGGAATCCCGGCTGCAGTTCCTTTAGCCCGGCCAAGCGCCTTGATTGTGTTGTTCCAGGCGTTTGGAAACATTTTCACTCAGGCCGAT
>CAYPSF010000047.1:0-15134 GCA_964413165.1 uncultured Bifidobacteriaceae bacterium | reverse complement strand
ACATAAACCTGATAGCAGCTGGTTTCAGACATAAAAACCCCCGCTCGAGGCGGGGCGTTTGAATTGGTTGCGGGGCCAGGATTTGAACCTGGGATCCCGCACTGCGGGATTATGAACCTGACGAGCTTCGCCGTCCGATTAGAAACCATAAACCGACTCCACCTTTTTGCCGTTTGAGACGATTTTCCAGTTTACGCGCATCGGAAAGTGACAATGGTTCGCTCGTCCAAAGTAACGACCATGGCCCACGATGCCGCGACCACTTTGAAGCGCCTTGATTGTGTTGTTCCAGGCGTTTGGAAACATTTTCACTCAGGCCGATGTAAAGCTTTCCGGCGGTGTTCCTGATGACATAAACCTGATAGCAGCTGGTTTCAGACATAAAAACCCCCGCTCGAGGCGGGGTGTTTGAATTGGTTGCGGGGCCAGGATTTGAACCTGGGACCTTCAGGTTATGAGCCTGACGAGCTACCGGGCTGCTCCACCCCGCGATTAGGAATAATCAATATGGCCAACGCTTGGTGCCAGCGCAAGAAGTTTCGCCGCCTGTTTTTGACCAACATTACTGCCAAATGGCCTCAGATCCCGGTTCCGGCCATTGATTCAGGCGATGCTGCGGCAATTTTATCAATTCACACTTTTCGAAGCATTCCTGTTAAAAGGACGCATGAAGACAATTTCAAGTCCATCGCCGATTCGTTGGCTTCAGGAATTCCACGCCAACAATTCGTGGGCGAACAATCACTTGCCCTTGACCGGTAAACCGCTATCGTCGCGTCAGGCGCATGTTGAAGCATGAAAACATTCATTCATTCCCTTCAAAGTCATCTCCTTCCATTTAGTAATCCGCTCGCCCGCGCCGCCCGGCCATTTTTTTTTGCGTTGGCGTTTTTGCCCAGCATCCTTCACCTGTTGTTGCCTGATTTCCTGGTGACCAATCCGCTCACGGCACTGGGTCCGGTTGCCGCCGGTTGTTGGCTCGCCGCCGGTTTGCGGGAAATCCGGGTGAGCTACGCTTTGCTCGGGGCATTGATGACGGCGTTGCTTTGGGCGGCGAACTGGCTGATGACGGCAAATGGGAACTGTTGTTCAATGCAATGAAATGAACGGCGCTGGCTGCCGAAAAAGCCGTGTGCTGGAACTGTAAATGTGGCCCGTCCCCCGGCGCAAGCCCCGGATGGGTCGCTGAATCAACCAAAATCAAATCATGAAACTGACCCTGCTGCGTAACCTGTTATTACTTGATGCGGCCGTGCTTTTTTTGTTGGGTGCGCTATTGATCTTCCTGCCTAAACAGGTCGAATTGGCTTTTCACTTCAAGGATCTGCCGGAGGGCGTGAGCTACATCATCGGTCTCTGGGGCTGCGCCCTGGCGACCATGGGCCTTGGTTATGTGGTGGCGGCGACCAACCCGATCCGCCACGTGGTTTGGGTGCAGGTGGGGATCGCCCGCGGAGCGTTCGAACTGGTTCTGGGTTTGGCCTGTCTGGCGCGCGGGACGGCGACTTTCCAGCAGGCAGGATTTGGCATCATTGTCGCCGGATTGATATCGCTCGGCTATATCCTGCTTTACCCGCGCCAGCCGCGATTGGTTCGCGGGACGGAAAACGGCGATCCTGCGTCCACCCAACCCCGGCCGGTATGAGCGAGATCAAATTCGCCTGCCCGCATTGTTCCCAGCATATCGCTTGCGACGATCTTTATTGCGGCGAACGAATTGATTGCCCGGGGTGCGCAAGGGTGTTGTTCATCCCGCCGCGGGCGGCTTTCATCCCGTTGCCGGTGGCTGGCCTGGCGGCGCCCCCGCCCATTGCTTTCAAGCAGCCGCTGTATCCCCGTTCTTCCCGGCTGGATGTTTGGACCGAAGAAAAATGGGAAAAGCATGCTGCCGAATTGGGCGCCCATCAATCGCCCCGCCTGTTGCCGGTGTGGGTACTCCTGCTGTTGCCATTTGCGATCGCTTTCATTCTGATCGCGCATCGGGGCGGCATCGTTTCGATCGAATGTTGTTTCGTCCTTGGCGCCCTGCTCACGGGATTTTATCTGGCGAAGATCAATCAAAATTCCGGCCTGGCTCTGGCCCTGAAGGGCCTGGCGTATTCATTCGGGATGCTCTTTGTCTATCTGGCGATGTCCTTTGGGCTCCTGTTTGTTGGCTGCCTGGTCGTTCTGATTTGATTTTCTCATGAACTGTCTGCACTGCCAAAAAGAATTGCCCGCAAATTATGCGGAGGCCTGGTGCCCGTTCTGCGGCCGCGATTTGGAACCCGATTCGTCAGGCACCGCCGCGCTGCCGGCTTTTGAAGCAAATTATATAAACTGGCCCAGGTTTTTCATCGTGTTGTTTGTGCCTCCGGTTTGCTGTTTTCTGGCGCTGGCTGTGGGTATCGTCGATTTGGCAGGTATCTTTGGGGTGTTTGGCAGTTTCATTTCCGGTCTGGTTTGCACCCGCATGATCATGGGCAGAACCAACCTCGTCGGCCTTAAAAGAGCAGCGGCACATTTCGGGCTGGCAATGCTGTTGTGTTGCCTGAGCTGCTTCCTTTGCTTTGTCGGCTGCATGAGTGCCGCGACAGTTTCAAAACATGGATTATGAGCAGTAAAACCCTTGCCCACCCGTCGGTGAGTCTAAAACTCACCGACGAATTGCTGAAACGCACGACGTCGCGGTGCCCGGTCTGCCGGGTGGCCTGTCCGGCCGAAGTCTGGCGCACGGGCGGAATCCCCTCCCGGGTCCTGCTCAATCGCACCTGTCCCGAGCACGGAGCGGAGAGCGTTTGCATTGCTTCCGACGCCCGTTTTTACTGGCTCGCCAAGGGCCGGGCCGAAAATGAGTCCTGCGGTTGCGGCCCAGGCTCGTGCTGTTCCGCGGATGGTTCGAACACCGGCACCCTTGGACGCAATGCCGATCCCGGGGAAGCGCTCGGCATCCAGGAAAAATTGTCCACCTGCCTCGCCCTCATCGAAATCGTCAACTCCTGCAACTTGAGTTGCCCGACGTGCTACGCGGATTCGCCGGCCGGCATCGGCCCGAAAGTGGATGCCGTGCCGCTGGCCGATTTGCAGCGCCGCATCCAGGGGGTGGTGGACCGCAAGGGCAAGATTGAAATTCTCCAGCTTTCCGGCGGCGAACCGACATTGCACCCGCAATTCTTCGAACTGCTCCGCTGGTTGCAGTCGCATCCCCAAATTGATTACGTGCTGCTGAACACCAACGGGGTCCGTCTCGCGCAGGAGAACGCATTTGCCGATGAACTGGCTGCGACGTTTCGCTACGGCAAGTTCCAGCTTTACCTGCAATTCGACGGCACGCAGGAGGCCGGGCAGCAGTTCTTGCGGGGCGCGGACTTGCGCGGATTGCGCGAACGGTGCCTGGAACGTTGCCGGGAAATGGAACTGCCGGTCACACTTGCCATGACCGTGACGCCGGAAAATCTGCCGTTTGTCTGGGGGGCGATTGATTTCGGCCTGCGCTGGCCGAACGTGCGCGGAATTTCGTTCCAACCCGTGTTTACCAGCGGACGTATTCCAAATCAATCAACCCTCACCGCCCTACCTGCAGCCCGCCTCAACACCGCTGACATCATCCTCGCCGCCGTCGGACAGTCGGCCGGCAAACTGCGTTTCGAGGATTTCACACCGCTGCCGTGCGGCGACCCGAATTGTGCGACCATCGGCTACCTGCTCAAAATCGGCGGGCTGGTTCGGTCGGTCAGCGACTTCATCGACTTCAAGAACGTGCAGGGATTTTTGGGCACGAAGGTGCGTTACAAGCTGGAGGACCTGATGAAGTGCGGCTGCGAATCCGAGCCGCTGGGCGAGCTGCTGAAAAAGTTCGAGCTGGACGAATCGCACACCTTCCGGCTGTTCGTCAAACCGTTCATGGACGCGCAAACGTGGGATGAGGACCGGATTGACCGCTGTTGCACACACGTCATCCGTCCGGACGGAAAACTGGATTCTTTCTGCCGGTACTACTCCGGTTTTGCGGATGGCAAAACGCAATGATCGGGAATTATGAATGAAGAACACAACCTGCCGGAACCTCCCGCCGATGAAGAGGCCGAATCGGTTCGCATGGCGATCTGGCTGTTAGCCGGGTTTGCTCCGAGCGTGATTGGGATTGCCTGTCTCCAGATAAAAAATCCGGGCCAGGGAATGATGCCGCTCCTGCTGGTGGTGGACCTGATTTGCAGTGTGGTCGCGAGCATAGGGCTGGTACGCCGGATGGAAAATGAAGGGGCTCGATTTGCGACAGGTTTCTTTCTTGTCCCGTTCTTTTTTGTGTTTAACGCATTCATTGTGGCTTTTGTTGGCTGTTCCGGCACGGGCCGGATTGCCCCATGACGAATTTCGCTTATGAATAACGAACCGGATCGACCGGCGGAACCGAGTGAAACGACTCCTATTATGCTGATTCTGGCATTTGCCCCGGCAGCCATGCTGATGGCGACGTTCATATTGGGCGCAAACGGAATGCTGAAAAATGTTTCCGATTCGGCTAGTCGTTCTCTGCTGTGGTCGGGTTGCATTACGAGTGTGGCTTGCTGTTTTATTTCCTCTTTTTTGCTGTTTCGGCGAGGAACGGCTTCAGCGTTCTTCGGTGTGATATTGCTCATGTTTTTGAATGGTTTTATCGCTTTCTTCTTCGGTTGTTGCGCATCGTTTCAGATTTGAGTTCTGACAAAAATGTATTCGACCCAATCCACCGCCTACGGCTGGCTGATGCTCGCGGGAATTTTCGTGAGCATCGTGCTCTGGTCGCGGCTGGCGCGGCAGGATTCGCGGCTTGTGCTGGTTTACGTCGCGGCGCTGACGGGCGCGTTCCTGGGCGCAAAGTTCGTTTATCTCGGCGCGGAAGGCTGGCTGCACTGGCACGACGCAAACCGCTGGCTCGTCCTCGCCACCGGCAAATCCATCACCGGCGCGCTGCTTGGCGGTTTTGCGGCCGTGGAAATCACCAAGCGGCTGCTCGGCTACCGCGGTGCAACCGGCGACTGGTTCGCAATCATTGTGCCGACCGGCGTCATGCTCGGCCGCATCGGCTGCCTGTTGCAGGGCTGTTGCCTGGGACGCGTGCGCGATGCCCGTTGGTACACCATCAACGATGTGCATGGGGTCGCCCGCTGGCCGGCTGTCCCAATGGAATTCATTTTCAATGCGCTGATGCTGACGGTGGTCTTGATTTTGCGCTGGCGGCGGATTCTGCCCGGCCAGCATTTCCACGTCTACCTGATGGCTTACGGAGTCTTTCGCTTCTTCCACGAATTTATGCGCGACACGCCGCAAATTGTCGGGGCGTTCTCCGGCTATCAATTTGCCGCGCTGGCGGTGGCCGGACTTGGAGCGGCAGGCTTTTTTCTGCGGCAGCGGCAATCTCCCAACCAAGTGACTCAGCCTTAAGCCATGGAGCAAAAACCATACGATTTTCTGGAAGCCACCACGAGCATGTGCCCGGATTGTCTGAAGACCGTTCCCGGCAAGATCGTGGGGCGAGACGGCCGGGTCTATATCCGGAAACAGTGTGCGTTTCATGGCCGGCAGGAGGAGTTGTTGGAAGACAACGCGGGATATTTCATCCATCGCAACGAGTTCAGCCGTCCGGGCTCGACGTGCGAACTGCAGACTGAATCGGTCAAGGGCTGCCCGTACGATTGCGGGCTTTGTCCCGATCACGAGCAGCACACCTGTATCGGCCTGGTCGAGGTCAACACCGGGTGCGACATGCATTGTCCCACTTGTTACGCGGAGTCCGGTCAGCCCGGCGAGCTTTCGTTGCCGACCATTCAGCGGATGATTGACTTCTACATCGCTTCCGAGCATGGGAATGCTGAAATCCTGCAGCTGTCCGGAGGCGAACCCACGCTCCATCCGCAAATTCTGGACGTGCTGGCTTATGCCCGAAGCACCCGACTCGCCTATGTGATGCTCAATACCAACGGACTTCGCATCGCCAGGGACGAACCTTTCGTCAGAGAGCTGGCGCGGCTGGTAGGAAATTTTGAAGTGTATCTGCAGTTTGACGGACTGGACGGGCGCGTGTCCGAAAAGCTCCGCGGTCGCGATTACCTGCCCGAGAAACTTCGGGCCGTCCAGCTGCTGGAAAAACACAATGTGCCGACCACCCTGGTCATGACCGTGCAGGCAGGGGAAAACGATGGCCAGATCGGGGACGTGGTGGCGTTCGCCATGCGGCATCGAAACATTCGCGGGATCAATTTTCAACCGATGGCATTTTTTGGCCGGCGATCCGTGGCCGCGCCGTCGCAAAGCCGCGCCACCCTCACGGGCGTCCTGCAAAAAATCGAGGCCCAGACCGCCGGACTGGTCAAGATGGCCGATTTTGCCCCATTGCCCTGCGACGTGGACCGGGTGGCAGTGACTTTTCTTTACCGGAAACAAGGCAACTACGTTCCGGTTACCCGCGGCATTGACCTGCGCCAGTACCTTCCGTACATCCGCAACACGTTTGCCTTCCGGGCGGAGGAATTCATCGCGGCGACCAATGATGCCCGTTCGTGTTGCGAAATGCTGGGGCGATTCTCGCCGTCATTTCTGCTTAAATCCAAAACCGACCGGGTCCAATACATCAATGACAATATCTTTCGCCTCAGTGTGGTTTCGTTCCTCGATGCCTATAACTTCGACCTGAAAGCCATGCAGAAGGAGTGTGTTCATGTCATCACTCCGGATTTACACAAGATACCATTCTCTGCCTACAACCTGTTGCACCGATCCAAATATGCCACTCATTACCTCGTCGCCAATTGACATTCCCGGCCGGCTGGTCCAGGAATTGCAAACGTTCCCGGGCTGCGCGCGATTGATCGTAACGTTTTGCACGGTTTCCGTGCTGACCGCTGTGTTCATCAATTTCCAGCTCGCCCGGCGGTCGCACTCCATCCGCAGTGAGCGGCCCAGCCTGGTTAAAACCGGCTCCATGCTGGCGTTCTTCGCGGTCAGCTATCTGCTTATCCGATTCCGCCTCGGAGTTTATGAAATTCCGGCCATGGGTTTTCCGATGGCCATTGCCGGATTGGCGCTCTTGGTGCTGGGAACGACGGTGAACATCCTGGGCCGGTTTGCCCTGGGCCGGAATTGGGGAAACCAGGTGATCATTTACCGGGACCACTCGCTCGTCACCGGGGGCGCCTATCGTTACGTCCGGCATCCGCTTTATGCGAGCCTGATCTGGATGTTTATCGGGGCCTCCTTGGTGTTTCAAAATTGGGCCGCGCTGCTGGCTGCCCTGTTCATCTTTGTCCCCGCCATGTATTACCGGGGGAAGTTGGAAGAGCAGGCTTTGATCGCGCAATTTCCAGATTACGCGGAGTATCGCGATCGGACGGGCATGTTTTTCCCGATTTCGATGGGGCCCGAAGTTGTGCAAATCCCGCGTCCGGCGTTTGCGTTTTGTCGGATTTCCCTGACGGTGATATTATGGGTCGCATTGTGCCTTCATAGCGTCTGGCTGGTGGCTGTGGTGTTTGCCATTCTGGCGTTATCGGTTGTTTTGAAGGTCCAATATTCCCCGATGATCCAGCTTTACCAACAGACCATTCTCCGGGTTTGCCCGACGCAGCATTACGTATTTCTAGACGTTCCGGCCATGCGATTTGCCCACGGCATGGGAACGGTCATGGCGTTCGCAGTCATGGTGGCGATGCTGGTGGATCCTCAAGTCGGATGGTATTGCCTGGCTGTTTTCTGCCTCCTCAAGACCACGGCCGCCTTGGGTTTCTGCCCGGCTTCAAAGTTGTTCGTCTGCCTGAGGAAGGGAGGCTGCTGCGCTTTGACCCGGGCATCGCGATGTTAAACCGGCGGCACCCGAAAGGAAGGCAGACGAATGCAGGCGGAGAGAAACCAGGTAAACCCGGCGGCCGGGGGCGACAATGAAGTTGAAACGGGATGCCGCCTGATTAAAGATGGGAACCTATGGCGGCGCAAAGGAATTGCGGTGTGGGACGCCGATGACGCGGGCGTGGGTGACGAGACGACTGCGGAGAGGAAGCCGGCCACATCCGGATTATTTGCAATATCGGAGCGAACATAATGAAAAAAAACGCATGCTTGAGTGACCCCTTAACGGCGAATAACCGGAAGCTTGAAGGTTGGCATCACCGGGAAGGGGATGAGATGAAATGCCAGATTCAATGGCTGGCGCTGGTGTTCGTGTTGGCGGTGTCCGTGCCGGGTTCGCTGGGATGTGCGACGATGGTGGCAACGGAAGCAGTTGACAGCATCGGCAGTGGTGGAAGTTCCCATTCCAAGCCGGTACTGGAGGATGAAATTGTTGCCGTCGGTCGCCCCGATGCGGCGCTTACCGAGCAACTGGGACAGGAGCACGTTGTGGCTTTTATCGGGTTGAAGAAGACTTACCTGCTCAACAAGGGGGGTGAAGAACTGGAACGTATTTCGCAACTGAAGCTGGACGGCCGGCGCATGAAGGTTCATGCCGATGGCGGACGGTTGTATATAAAAAACAAGCAAGTATGGGGCGATTTGGTCCTGGTTTATGGCGGTCCCAATCCAATTTCACCGGAGGAACAGGCGGAGCTGGAGAAAGGCGGATTCCGCGCGAATGTCGGGTTGAAAACCATATACGCCAAACAAATCCAAATCGAAGGCGTGGTTTATCCAGCGATCAAGCTCTCGGATGCGCAATTGGAGAAACTGACGATACATCGTAACTTCAGTTTGTACAGCCCTGGCAGCGCCAAGCCACCGGTCACGGGCAAGATTTTGGCATCACCGCTCATTGTGGTGGGCGTCGCAACGGATATTGCCTTGATTCCGGTGTATGGGGTTCTCGTGATCGGGGTGGCCTTTTCGCACTAAACGGTGTGTTCTAAATCCCAGCCCTTGCCGGATTGAAACCGGATGGACCATCCCGGAGCCGGAACGCCGGCACCTCCGGGATTCACCGCCAGTCAATCCGTTGCAATTTTAACCGGGGCAACGGGTTTTGATTTCGTCGCGCTTGACTTCTCCCTCCGCTGCCTTAGCCTCTGGCACTGGCAGGCAGCACGGCGGCGGTGTCCGCAACAATTGTTTCAATCACGAACAATCCGCGCATTTTTCTGCGGAACCGGTTGCGCTGTTGGTGCTTCCCAGCAAA
The DNA here is from genome assembly GCA_964413165.1 of uncultured Bifidobacteriaceae bacterium. Taxonomy (GTDB): domain Bacteria; phylum Verrucomicrobiota; class Verrucomicrobiia; order Limisphaerales; family UBA11358; genus UBA11358. The sequence continues at coordinate 6,016 of CAYPSF010000047.1, read as the reverse complement.
TGGACGTGTGATGGAAACATCCCAAAATTCTTATTGGGTCATTGTATTGTTGATGGTGATCGCCGTGGCCTTCGCGCTCGGACCGCTGGTCGCGGCGTATGCGTGGGCCCGGTTCTTCTCGCCCAACAAGCCCGGCAAGGACAAAAACGCCATCTACGAATGCGGCCTGGAATCCAAGGGCGACGCCTGGGTCTCCTTCCGGTCGGAATATTACCTCTACGCCATCATTTTCCTGGTGTTCGACGTGGAAACGATTTTCCTGCTGCCGTTTGCCGTTTCCTTCGGTGGACTTTCCGTCGGGGCGTTCCTGGCCATGGTCATTTTCATTCTGTTGTTGGTGGAAGGACTCGTCTGGGCCTGGTCCAAGGGAGTGCTGACGTGGAGGTGACCGGCCGGGTTCAAGGCGCCGGGATATTTTATCATGATTGACGAAGGTTTAAGAAGCGAGCTGCAGAAACAGGGCGTTTACACCACGACCCTCGAGGAGCTGTACAACTGGGGCCGGGCCAATTCCGTTTGGCCGCTCACGTTCGGGCTGGCTTGTTGCGCCATCGAAATGATGGCCGCGTCCATGGCCCGGTTCGACCTGGCCCGCTTTGGCGCGGAGGTGTTCCGGCCATCGCCCCGGCAGGCCGACCTGATGATTGTGGCCGGCACGGTCACCAAGAAGATGGCGCCGCTGGTGGTGCGGCTCTATAACCAGATGCCCGAGCCCAAGTACGTCATCGCCATGGGCGCCTGCGCGATTTCCGGCGGTCCGTTCAAGCAGGGGTACAACGTGCTCAAGGGCATCGACCGGTATCTGCCGGTGGACGTGGCCATTCCCGGCTGCCCGCCCCGGCCGGAGGCGCTGATCCACGCCATCATGACCTTGCAGGAAAAAATCTTGAAACAAAAGCTCACCGGACCGGACCGCCCGCGCCATCTCAACGCCGACGTGCCCGGTGATTTTCCGGTGCCGGCCTATGGCAAACACGATCTCGAACCGTCCAGCAATCCCGCCGTCTGGCAGCCGCCGGCCATCAAGCGTTGAACCGTGGAAACCCCTGAACAAATCAAAGCGCGCCTGGCAGCGGCCGTACCGGGCGCAATAATTGAGGTGCTCCCGAACGATTGCCCGGCCGGTGAACGTTCGCTGCTCGTGGACCCGGCCCACATCCTCGCCGTGGCGAAATTCCTCCGTGACGATTCCCAATTACGCCTGGATTTCTGCTCCAACGTGACCGGCGTGGACTGGCCGGAAGCGGAAATCACCACCAAGACCAAGGTCAAACAGGTCGTGGACGGCGTGGAAAAGGAAGTCGAAGAGGTCAAGAAGACCGTCCGGCCCGGCTTTCTCGAGGCGGTTTATCACCTGTATTCGATGGAACTGAAGCACGGTCCGGTGGTTTTGCGCCAGCGCACGGCCGACCGCGCCAATGAAGCGCCCGCCGTTTCGCTGACGCCGGTCTGGCGCGGCTGCGAGTTCCAGGAACGTGAGGTTTATGATCTGTACGGCATCCGCCTAGACGGCCACCCCGATTTGCGGCGCATCCTGATGTGGGATGAGTTCGAAGGTTTCCCGATGCGCCGGGATTATGTTGCGCCGGATGATTATGAATATGAGCCGACGCCGCACGATGACGTGTTGGAACTGGCCAAAAAGCATTATCCGCCGGAGGTGAAGCCGTGAATACCGTCGCCGAACCCGCGGGCAAGCCGAATTACGAAATTCTGCCGAAGACGGACGAGACCGGTGAACCCATCGGCGAACTCCTTGAGGTCTCGATGGGGCCGCACCATCCGTCCACGCACGGTGTGTTCCGGATGGACGTGGTGCTGGACGGCGAAAAAGTGGTGAAACTCAAGCCGGTGTTCGGTTACCTCCACCGCAACCACGAAAAAATCGGCGAAAACGTTCCTTACCTGGCCTCGATGCCATACACGGACCGGCTGGATTATTTCTGTTCGATGACGAACAACTGGGCCTACGCGCTCAGTGTCGAGAAACTGGCGGGCCTGGCGGTGCCGGAACGCGCCGAATATATCCGGGTCATCATGGCCGAACTGACCCGCCTGCAGAATCATACCTGCCTGATTGGTTTTTTTGCCCAGGACATGGGCGCGCTGGGCACGCCGATGATGTATGCCTTCCGCGAGCGGGAAAAGGTCCTCGACCTGTTCGAGTCGGTGAGCGGCGCCCGAATGATGTGCAATTACATGCGCTTCGGCGGCGTTCGTTGCGATGTCACACCCGAGTGGCTGGCCCAGGCGAAACAACTGACGGATGGCTACAACAAATTCCTGGATGAATTTGAAGCGTTGCTCACGCAAAATGAGATCATCCTCGCGCGCACTCAAGGTGTCGGCGTGCTGCCCCGGGACCTGGCTGTCAGCGCGGCCATCACCGGCCCCATGCTCCGCGCCTCCGGCGTTAATTACGATCTGCGCAAGGTGGACAAGTACGGCTTCTACCCGCGGTTCGATTTCAAAGTGCCGCTGGGTGACCACGGCGATGTTTACGACCGTTACATGGTCCGGGTGCTGGAGATGCGCGAGAGCGTGAAAATTTTGCAGGCGGCGTTGCGCGACATCCCGGCCGGGCCGGTCATGGATCCGAAGGCGAAGCTGCGCGGGCTCCGGCCCAAGGCCGGCGAGGTTTACGGTCGGGTGGAGGCGCCCAAGGGCGAACTGGGCTTCTATCTCATCAGCGACGGCTCGGCCAATCCGTATCGCTACCGGGTACGCCCGCCCAGTTTCATCAACCTGACCATTCTCGAGGATATGTGCCTCGGCCATCGGATTTCAGACACGGTCGTCATCCTGGGCAGCGTGGACATCGTGCTGGGGGAGGTGGACCGGTGAAACCATACGATTCGATGTTGAGCGTTGGATGTTGGATGTTGGATGTTTCCCAATCGAAAGATTTGGAATTTCAGAACATCGAACATCCAACCTCGAACATCCAACATCCAATGGATTAAAAATGTTAGGCGAAGAAATCATCAGAGGCATGGCGGTGACGGCGAAGAACTTCTTCGGGAGTTACGTCTCGAAGGATCGGCTCACCACCGTGCAGTATCCCGAGGAACGCCTGGAGCCGAAGGAAAACACCCGGCAGTTCCCGTTCCTGGTCTATGACGGCGACGACTGGGAAAAGGGGATGCGCTGTGTCGCCTGCCAGATTTGCGAGAAGGAATGTCCGCCGCAGTGCATCTACATCATCAAGAGCAAGGACAAGAAGCCGGATTACAAGGGCCAGCCCCAGCTTTATCCGGCGACGTTCGACATTGATATTTCGGTGTGCATGAGCTGCCAGATCTGCGTCGAAGTCTGCCCGTTCGAAGCCATCAAGATGGACACCGAGTTTGAATTGAGCACCGACGACCGTTTCGGTGGCCTGTTACACACCAAGGACAAGCTCGCCAAATCGAACGAGCATTATCGGAAGATCCATCCCACGGACGCGACGGTATCGGATGAGAGTCTGGCTGCAGAAAAAGCCAAGGCCGAGGCGAAAGCGAAAGCCGCCGCCGAAGCCAAGGCGAAAGCCGCTGCGACCCCGCCTCCCAGTCCCGCCGCGTGAACAAGGTAGGCCGTGAAGCGGGCCTTTTTATCGTGTCCGGTATTTCGCTGTCCGGATATTTCCCCGTTCCTTTTCGTGCAACTCTCCGACCAAAATCGAGCCAAAGTACACACGCCACATTGACCATCACCAACTTCGGTCTGGCCAGCGTCGGGAATTACCGCGCGACCGTGAGCAATGCGTTGGGCAGTGTCACCACCCCGACGGTCACGCTGGCGACGATGGAACTCAAGATGTTCGCCGGGATCACGGTAAACGGGCCGGTGGGATCAGCCTACGCGGTCCAGGCGGCATCCAATCTATCCGGCGGTTGGACAACATTGTCAACGGTCACGCTGGCCACGCCGACTTACGTCTACATCGATTACGCATCGCCGACCAATCGGCAGCAATTTTACCGCGTTGTGCCGCTCCAGTGAAGCCGTCCTGAATAAAATACCCATGGTTGGACGATGACCCATTCAACCAGAGCAGGGGATTTCAACAGGCGCACACGGAAGCAACAGAGCGTGAACCTCAGGCTCGGATTTAACCGCGAAAGGCCGGGCGCGTCGCCTCCGCCTTTGCTTTGCTACGACGAGACAAGCCGTGCGCGTCGTCTCCTCATTCGATTTTGGATGTTGAGCGTAGGATGTTCGATGTTCCAGATTTTGGGTTATGCCTTTTTGGTCGGAGTCTGGGGAGCATTATTTAACAATTGTCGCACTCGGCGACCATCCGGCACAGGCACGTCGCGGACCGGCCGCTGCCCGGATGCGAGACAAAATCAGTCTATTGGTACTTTATCACCACATTACCACCGGAAATGGTGATGCGTGTAATGGTGAGCGCTGTCCCTGACCGGATGCGATAGAACTGCACGCCACCTGACTTGGGAACCGTCATGGTCTTGGTTGCGAGATTAACTGATTGGCCAATGGCATCCACGTATGGACCGGTGACCTTTGCCGCTGACACCAATGTGGCCGCTGCCGCCACCGCCGCCGGAGCTGTAACGGTATTGGCTTGAAGAGTAACCGCAGTCTGTGCCAACAGTCTGCCGTTAATCGAAGCGCCGGTCGCGAGGCTGATCGAGGTTTTGGACATTATTATTCCTTCAAAATGACTGGTCGATCCAAGGGAGACATTGCCGAAAGCCTGCCAGAAGACGTTCTTGGCCTGTGCGCCCCCAGCCAGAAAAATCTTCGCGCCGTTCGCCTGGGTAATTTTCCCGGCGATCTGGAAGATCCAGACAGCGTTCGGGCCACCGCTGAGCGTAACATCTGATGATATTGAAACATCAGTGCCCCACTTGTAGAGACCGGGGACCAGGGTCAACCCACCAATGTGGCCCGCACCCAGTTCGGTAAAGTCAGGGATGCTTCGTCCGGCGGCGTCAGTGTACGCCGTTTGCATATCGCCGATGGCCGTGGTCAGGTTGGCAGGAGTTGGAACCGCATAATTGGCCGCGTATACTTTTCCGGTTACCTGTGCTGATGTCGCGAATGGGCTGCCAAAGGTGTGCATTAATGAAAAGCCGGTGATGGCGGTCGCGGCGATGGGGCTCACTCCAATATCTCCAGTAATCACGGAGGTCGGAACAGTTGAGATTCCTGATTTTGACAGGATCACATAATTGCCGGCCGTTCCAAGGTTTACTGGCGTTTGCGCCGCCGTCGCCACATGGCACAGGACCATTACGGTGGCCGCAAGGAGAAAGCCTGTTGGTACCCGTTTCTTCCCGTTCATACCACCCTGATTTGCATAAATTTTCGTCATATTTTATTCTTCCTGTTTATCCATTTTGTTTTGTGTCCGCACACCGAATTCCTTGTTACCATTCGGGATGCTGGATCTCTCGATAAGCTGGCAAGGCAAGTTAAGCGTCGGATAATCGTTTGAGTCCGTATATGGGGTGAAACCCCACCAATGCGGCATCGGCCTGTTCATTGGCTCACGCCGGCCTCTCTGGCTGACATTCAATGTTCTGTCCTTGATTTGCGCGGGGCAATTGATAATCCTCCGGCCTGCTCTCGAAGCCGGTGGTTGAAACCATGGTAGACACGCTGGATCAGATTTTTGTTATTTTGAAGCATCAGGCGATGGGATTTGTTCCCGACGCCTGTCGTCCGTTTGCGTCTGCGCTTCTGTCCGTGGCGTTCATCCCGCTGGTGTTCGCCACCATGTTCGCGATCATCACGATTTTCGAGCGCAAGGGCATCGGCCGCATCCAGAACCGCTACGGCCCCAACCGCGTCGGCATCCCGTTCACCAACATCCGCCTGTGCGGTTTCGGCCAGTTTATTCCCGACGGCCTGAAAATGCTGACCAAGGAGGACATCGTGCCGCGGACGGCGGACAAGGTGGTGCATTTCCTGGCCCCGGTCGTCATGCTCATCCCCGTCCTGATGGCCTACGCGGTGCTGCCCATCGGCCGCAACATGACCGCCGCCGATTTTGACGCCGGCGTGC
>CAYPSF010000046.1:0-27219 GCA_964413165.1 uncultured Bifidobacteriaceae bacterium | reverse complement strand
GCTTCGCAAAAAGGCTCCTTCGTCGGTCCTGACAAGCTCACGTTCGATTTCAATTCTCAACCGCTCACCCCACAGCAGGTCGCCGACATCGAGAAACTCGTCAACGAACGCATCCTCGAAAACGCGGGCGTATCGTGGACGGAGGTGTCTTATGCCGATGTGAAATCCCGCAAGGACGTGATGCAATTTTTCGGCGACAAGTATGGGGAACTGGTGCGTGTGGTTCAGGTGGGCGGCACCCCCGGTGCCTTGAACGGATATTCGATGGAACTGTGCGGCGGTACGCACACGCGCGCGACGGGCGAGATTGGCCTGTTCCGCATCGTCGGCGAAAACGCCATTGCCGCCGGCGTGCGCCGGATTGAAGCCGTTGCCGGTCTTGAGGCTTATCGCAAGGCCACCGATGAAGTTGCCCTCATCAAGTTGCTGGCAGGCAAAGTGAATTCCCCGGTACACGAACTGGAAAAGAAAATCGAGTCGTTACTGGAACACCAGCGGGAGATGGAGAAGCAGATCAAGGTGGCGCAACAGCGTGAAGCTTCCAACGCCGCGAGCCTTTTGCTCGAAGAGGTCAAGACCGTGAACGGCATCCCGGCCATCATTCATAATCTCGGCGGCGTGGATGGCGATTTTCTCCAGGCGGTGGCCGATTCGCTGAAGGGCCGTTTCCAAGGCGTCATCGTTCTTGGTGGTGGGCCACATCGCGGGAGTGTGGCGTTGATCGCCGCAGTCACACCCGAGTTCACCGCGAAAGTCCAGGCCGGCAAAATCATCCAGCAGATCGCCCCGATCGTGGGTGGCAAAGGCGGCGGCAAACCGGACAACGCCCGCGGCGGCGGCAAGGACGCCGGCAAGCTGGATGAGGCCCTGGCGAAAGCAAGATCGCTGTTAGGTTGATTCAGCCGGATGGGTTTGAATTAGATTCGTTTGACATAACTTGTAGTGTAAGTATACATTACTTATGCAACAGTTGGTTGCACTGTAAAATTTGGGAAATGCTGTTCGCCGTGAGGGGATTGAAAACAACGAGTGTGAAAGTGTTAAAATGTGCCAGCCGCCGCGAGCTTGGATTCGAGCATTCACTTTGGTTGAACTTCTGGTCGTCATCGCGATAATCGGTATCCTGGCCAGTCTCATTCTGCCGGGATTATCCAGAGCGAAACGGCTCTCCAAAATGACGACTTGTTTGAACAACTTTCACCAGCTGGGCATCGCCACAGAATTGTATGTTCAGGATCATAACGGTTACCCCGGCGGCTGTCCAGGTGGCTACCAGCGTGCGCGGGAATTCGTTTGCCCAATTGTTACCGATGAACAGTTGGCGCAGGAAATGCGCGCTCGTCCTTTGTTTCCGTATGTGAGTCCTTCAGCCGTTTACTCCTGCCCGGAAGACCAAGGTCAGGACTTTTCGCCTGACTTTGTCAATTATACGCCCAGTTGCTTTTACGCGTTCGGGTGCAGCTACCTGTTTAATGATTCTGCCTGGAAATATACCAAATACGTCCCGCAAGGATTGCTCCCGGGCAAGACCAGTTCCTGGGTGGCCAACCCGAGCAAGTACATCATGGCGTATGAACCTCCGGCCCGACCCGTCTGGAAAATCATTGGGGACATTTGTGTGTCTCAATTGGTCGAATTCCGCTATTACTTTCACCGGCATTTCAGTGCGGGCAAGACCACCCTGACAGAGGACGAACTGGCGGGAGACGGCCAGCAATTCATCTCGCCTATTCTATTTGTGGATGGCCATGCTGTCCGATTGGATTTTACCACAGCTTTGAAGACCGAGCCCCAATATCCGATCGAGGAAACACCGGACTGGATCTGGTACCAGCATGCTTCCGGTCAGACGAACGGATTGGCGTCTCGCTGAATGCGGGAAAGGGCAGTTGCCGATCATTCAAGGCCGGTCGTTTGAACATGCCTGAGGAAAAAACATCATGGGTTATTCGCCTGGTCGTTCCAGGAATTGTTTTGGCAATATTGGTTGTTTGTTGTGGCAGGCGCTCCGCGGATGCCCGCGGGGTGCGTCAGTTTGACCGGAATCGGCCGGCTTTTGTGGAGTTGCAGACGATGCTGGCGACCCCTCCAAAGGGGAATGCGAAGGTCACAGACGACGAAGTCTGGTCCATGCAGCAATATCATAGGTATCAAGCGCTTCTTCGGCAGGCTCATGTGATGAGGGTGTTTCACGACGGGGAGACTCTGCACTTCCAGATTGCCGGCTCGAAAAACGTGGGCAAGGGGCGTCGTATAACAATCGCCTGGACTGAAGCCCAGCCAGATTGCGTCATTTCCAACCTTGATGATTTCAGCAAGCTCAACGAACAAAGCGGTCATGCCTACCGACCACTTGGCAATAACTGGTACTTGTACATTGCCAAGTGAAGCCAATGGACGCGCACTGGATAAAAGTCAAAAGCCCGACAATTCCGCGGATGAACCGAACGAGGCGCTGCAGATGGCCAGGCAACTTCTTGGTTGACCCCGCAGCCAAATCGCGTGCGGCAAAGGAGATGTGTCGATGGACGGGCTGTAACCAAATCTGGCGCAAGGCTGTCTAAGATGTAATAACACCCTCAAAGCCAGATAAATGCGGGTAAAATCCCGCAAAGAGGTCCTGCCTTACGAAGTGCAGGGCCGCAAGGATGGCAAACCCTTCGATTTCAGTGTCGGCCCCGGAGGCAAATTTTTAGGCCGGGATGATTGAAGGCGGGCAGGCGGATAATCGATCGGTCAACAGAGAGAAAACCGCTCCGTTCAAGCGTAGGTGTCCAAATGTCCGCTGGCTGGATTGGGCGCGGCTTGTTCCAGCATTTTTACCATCGCTTCTCCCTGCTGTTTCATTGCGTCCTGTGCCTTTTTCAGCACGGCGACACCGATGTCAACCTGGGTGTTTTGGGCGTTGAGGACGCTATCCAAAACGGACGTGGGCTGTGAATTTGAAACGTTCATGCAACTTTGATATCGGCAAGCCTGCGCCGGACTTGAGGGAAAAATAAAAATCCGGCGCCTGGGGCAGATTTGGCCGGCGCCGGATGGGAAAAGTGGTGTTTCTGGTTAAGGATGAGTTGGGGGCATCCCCATCCCGCCCCCCATGCCACCGCCCATGCGCTTCATCATTTGCTCCTGCATCATCTGCTGCATATTATCGTATTTCTTGAAGTCGGCGGGCACCTCAAACTGGCTGGCGGCGGGTTTGGCGAGCGAAATGTCCTTGAACAGCATGGAAATGTTGTCGCCATGCTCGGCAGTCTCAATTTTGACCGGGAATTTTTTCAAATCCGTCGCGTTCCAGACGGTGGATTCATGTTTGACGCCCTTGTCATCGGTGACGACGTACTTGTTTTTTACGCACGGGTGGCCGTTCACGGTGTCCTTGCCAATTTCGGTGGTTTCCACCTTGAAATCGCCGTTGGTGAAAGCGCTATCGGCATCCGACAGTTGAACCGCGGCATAACTCTGCAATCCCGGGTAAATCATCCAGGCGATCTTTTTGTCCGGGAGCGCGATGGTCACCACTTGATCCATGCCCATGGCTTTCATTTGCGCGGCGGCGCCCGGAGGCATGTTGCCGCCCTTGATATCGGCCAGGTTGATTTCGAAACGTTGTTTGCCCGTATCGAAGGAGATTTTGCCTGGGATGGTGTTTGACTTGCCGGATTTGTCGGTGGCGCTCATTTCCAGCAGGGCGGAAAAGGTCTGGTTATCGCCAAACAGTTTGCTCATGGCGCCGCCCAGAGGCGATCCACCGGGACCGCCGCCGCGCGGCCCGGGTTGCGAATACGCTGAAAGAAGTCCCAGGCCGATGAAAGCCGAAACGAGCAGGGTCAAATATTTTTTCATAGTGTGGTTCAGGATGTTTGCCCTACTGAATGGACAAATCTGCCTTTCAAGGCAAGCCGAAAGGCATCCTTTCAAGGACCGCTCAAACCATCGAGGCAGTCGCGGACCCGCTTCAGCAGTTTGTGGGAATCAAACGGTTTTTCCAGAAAGTTGGGATTGTCGCGCAGGGGTGAGCCATCCCCCAGCATGTCGTCGGTATAACCGCTGGAATAAATGACCTTGAGCCCGGGCTTTTCCGCCAGGAGCCGTTCGGCCAGTTCGCGACCGGATATGCCTTCGGGCATGACCATGTCGGTGAACAACAGGTCGATCGTGTCGCGTTGTTGTTGCCAGATTTCCAGGGCGTTCAGGCCGGAACTAGCCTCGATGATCCGATAGCCTTTGCGCTCCAGCAGGGTTCGCACCAGGGAGCGCACGGGGGCTTCGTCTTCGACCAGCAGGATGGTTTCCTTGCCACCACGGACGGCGGGGGGGCGGGACAATCCGGCCAGCACCTGATCGCTTTCCACCAGGCGGGGCAGGTGAATGTGGAACGTGGCGCCTTCATTGACCTTGCTTTGGACATCAATCCAGCCGTGGTGTTGCGTTACGATGCCGAAAACGGTGGCCAGACCCAGCCCGGTGCCTTTGCCGATTTCTTTGGTGGTGAAAAAGGGCTCAAAAATATGCTCCATCTCTTCGGGCGCGATGCCGCCGCCGGTGTCGGTGACGCTCAAACGGATGAAAGCGCCGGGTCGGGCCTTGGGATTGGCGGCGGCGTCCGCCTCGTTGAGGGTGATGGCGGCAGTCTGGATGACGAGCCGGCCGCCCTTGGGCATGGCATCGCGGGAGTTGACGGCCAGATTGATGAGGATTTGTTCCATCATATTGCCATCGGCTTTGACCAGGGCGCCGCGCGGGACAAAATGGGTTTCCAGGCTGATATGTTCGCCAATCAGCCGTTGCAGCATTTTGGTCGTGTTGGCGACAATCTCGTTGAGGTCAACCGGTTTGGGCTGAACCAACTGGCGGCGGCTGAAGGTGAGCAACTGGCGGGTGAGATTGGCGGCGCGTTCGGCCGCTTTGGCGATTTCAGCCAGGTTGCCGGCCGAATCCGGCGAGGTGGACTCCTTGAGCTGCAGGAGGGCGACATGGCCCTCAATAACCGTGAGCAGATTGTTGAAGTCGTGGGCGACGCCGCCGGCCAGCTGGCCAAAGGCTTCCATTTTTTGGGACTGGCGAAATTGTTCCCCCAACAGCTTGTGCTCGGTGATGTCACGCCCGATTCCCACCAGCCCGCAAATCTTTCCCTGGCGGTTTCGAAACGGCACCTTGGTGGTCAGCAAGGTGCGTTTCTGGCCGGTGGGGAAGGTCACGGTTTCCTCCCGTTCGAGGATGCTCTCGCCGGCCAAGACCTTTTCCTCGTCAGCGCGATGGCGGGCGGCGATTTCCGGCGCGAAAAAATCCACGTCGGATCGTCCCAAAAGCTGGGCCGGGTCGTCCTTGCCAAAGCGTCGGGCAAGGGTGGCATTGGCCATCAAAAAGCGGCTGTTCAGGTCCTTGATGTAAACACCGTCGGGCAGCAAATCCAGCAGGGTGCGAAGCAACTGGCGCTCGTAGGCAATGGTCTCCGCCGCCTGCTTGCGCTCGGTAATGTCCCGGACAAAAACGAGCGCTCCCGGTTCACCGTGGAAAACCACAGGCACAGCGGTGACCTCCACCGCCACCCGGGTTTGGTCCAGGCGCAGATATTCCTCCTCCATGGCCGGCAACGGGCCGCTTCTCGTAGTCACACGCAGCATTCGTTCCTGGACCAGTTCCCGCCATTCCGGGGCCACCAGATCCAGCACGGGCAAACCCAGCAGTTGTTCCGGTCGCTCGGCCCGCAACAGCTGCAACGCTGCCTGGTTGGCATAGGCAATGCGTTTGTTGGTCTGCACATAAACCGCATCCGGCGCATTGTCCAGCAACGAGCGGAATCGTCGCCCGCTTTCCTGCATCGCTTCGCTTGCCTGTTTGAGGACGGTGATATCTTCGTAGGTTCCCAACACCCCGATCACCCGGCCTTTTTTGTCGTGCAAGGGCACTTTGTTTGTCCGCAACCATCCGGTACTCCCGTCCTTCCGCAGTTGCGGTTCCTCGTAGTGGAGTTTGGGCTGGTCGGTTTCCATCACGTTGCGATCATCGGCGCGATAACGGTCCGCCTCGGACGTGGCAACGGTTTCATAATCGGTTTTACCGACAATTTCGTCGGGCTGCGCATAACCACAGTCCTCCGCCAGGGGCTGGTTGCACCCGAGGAAAACCGAGTTGCGATCCTTCCAGAAAACCCGCTGGGGAATCGTGTCCAGCACGGTTCGGAGCATCTGCTGGGAGTTGAACAGCTCCGCTTCGGCCTGTTGCTTGCGGCGGCGTTGCAGCAATAATGCGGCAATCAGGCCGCTTTGGATGAGCAGCAGGGCGATGCCCAGGATCACGGTCTGATGATGCGTCTGCCACAAGGTGAGCGGCTGGAATCGTATCTCGCTCCCCCGAGGGGCCCTTTTTTCATCCAAACCATGCTGACGTAATTGCCGCCAGTCGAAGATGAACCGGCTGCTGGCGCTGGTCACGGCCGGTACGGAATTTGCGCTGCCGGCCTGGATGGCCGCCGCCACCTGTCCGGCGGCTTCCCGCCCGATGGTATAATACACCCGGCAGGAACCGCCCACAGTTCCATGCCCGATATGGGTGTCCGAGCAACTGAAAATGGGCGCGCGAGAGGAGGAACTGATTTCCTCCAGGGCATCGGGGGTTGTGAAAACCTGTCCGGCGGCGTCCTGCCAGATTCCGTTGTAGAACACAATGGTCTGGGGCGGCAGGATGGCCAGGCGTTGTTTGGTCTCAGCCATGGTCAGCCCGATGAGCGGAATTACTTCGAACCGGTTGGTGGCAAAATCTTCGACCCGTTTGAGCTCCAGCCGGTATAATTCAAGATAGCTGTTGCCGACAGATGAAACAAAAGCAATCCGCCGGGTGTCCGGACACAGTTGCAAGGCTGCTTTCAAAGTGCCCTGGACGTCCGGGTTGGCCGAAATGCACGTAAAGTTCGTCCGGGCCGTGGTCTGTGCCAATGCTATTCTTCCCGAATCCACAAAAACCAGCGGTACCTGCGGCCATAATGCCTCGCGGGCTTTGAAGGCGACGTCGGCTGTCTGCTCATTCTCGGTTACGATGGCATCCAGCTTGAGTCCGCGGTATTTGACCCGAAGCCATTCGACGATCTCCTGGCGGTAGTCCGGGCTGCTGAAGTGTTCGAAATCCAGGTTTTCGATGTAAAACACCACCGGCCTTTGGAGGTTGGTCGTCAGGTTCTCCTGCAGGCCGGCGGTGAATTCGATGAAGCTTCGTTGCCGGCCGTTCCCTTGGGTCAACACCAGGATCGCTTTTTTCTCCGGCGTCTGCGCCGGGGCGCAAAGTGCCGTCCGGGTGGTGAACCAACCCAGCCCCGCGATCAAAATGAAATTCAGACTCAAACCGCAGCGGAAAAGGCATCGGGGAAGAATCCGGGCCATGGTGCCAAATGAGCTCATCGGGCCGGGTTCCAGAATGTCAGCGTCAGAATGGATTGCCGCTTCATTTCCGGCAATCCAAGGCGCAGTGCCACTGCGAAGCCAGTCCGCAGACGGCTCTTTGTTATAAGGTTCATTATTTCCGGGATCTAGCCTAAATCTAGCATTTCCAGAGTCGATTTGTACCCCAAAAGGCAGCCAGATTTTGGCCAACTGTCCCCCAAAATTGAAACCCCCCATACCTTGCGGCACGGGGCTGATAGAAGCAGAGAGAGCTGCAGGATCAGCCGAGCCGTTTCCGCAGCGAGTCCAGCTGGTCGTTCAACGCCTTCGGCAAATGGCTGCCGAACTTGGCATAATTGGCAGCTACGTCTTCCACCTCCATTTTCCAGCCAGCCAGGTCCACCTCGAGGAGTTGCTTGAGGTCATCGGCGGGCAGGTTCAAGCCGGAGACGTCGAGCGCGTCGGCCGTCGGCAGGTTTCCGATGGGGGTTTTTTGCGCCTTGCCGACGCCTTCGGCGCGCTCGCAAATCCATTTGAGCACCCGGCTGTTTTCACCATAGCCGGGCCAGAGGAACTGGTTGTTCGCGTTTTTGCGGAACCAGTTGACAAAATAGATCCGGGGCAGTTTGGCGCGGTCGGTGCGTTGGGCGAACGACAGCCAGTGGGCGAAATAATCACCCATGTTGTAACCGCAGAACGGCAGCATGGCGAACGGGTCGCGGCGCAGCACGCCAGCCTGGCCCAGCGCCGCGGCGGTGGTTTCCGAACCGCAGGCCGAACCCATGAACACGCCATGCTCCCAGTCAAACGCCTCGTTCACCAGCGGAATCGTGCCCGGCCGGCGCCCGCCGAAAAGAATCGCCGCGAGCGGCACACCCTCGGGGTTCTGCCAGTCGGGATCAATCACCGGGCATTGCGCGGCGGGGGAGGTGAAGCGCGAGTTCGGATGCGCCGCCTTGCGCCCCGAGTCCGGCGTCCAGTCCTTGCCTTCCCAGTCGATCGCCTTGGCGGGCGCGGGCACCCCCATGTCCTCCCACCATACGTCGAAGTCCGGGGTCAATGCCACGTTGGTAAAGATCGTATTTTTAGCGGCGGCAATCACCGCGTTGGGGTTCGACTTCATCGAAGTCCCGGGCGCAACACCAAAGAAGCCGCTTTCCGGGTTCATTGCGTAAAGCCGCCCGTCCTGGCCGACGCGAATCCAGGCAATGTCGTCGCCCAGAGTCGTGACTTTCCACCCCGGGATCGTGGGCTGCATCATCGCCAGATTGGTTTTGCCGCAGGCGCTGGGAAAGGCGGCGGCAAGGTAATGCTTTTTGCCCTGCGGTGACGTCAGGCAAAGGATGAGCATATGTTCCGCCATCCAGCCTTCCTTTCGGGCGACGGTGGAAGCGATGCGGAGCGCGAGACATTTTTTGCCGAGCAATGCGTTGCCGCCATAACCGGAGCCGTAGGACCAGATCGAAGGCTCGTCGGGAAAATGGACGATATACTTGTTTTTGGGCTCCGGTTCGCACGGCCAGGAAACGTCGGCCTGGCCCGGCTGGAGCGGTGCGCCCACCGAGTGCAGGCACGGGATGAACGGACCATTCGCGCCCAGCTTCTCGAGCACGGACCGGCCCATGCGCGTCATGATGCGCATGTTGGCGACCACGTAGGGCGAATCGGAAATCTCAATGCCGATTTTGCAGAGGGGTGAATCGAGCGGTCCCATGGCAAACGGGATCACATACATCGTGCGGCCTTGCATGCAACCCTTGAACAGGCCGCGCAGTTTTTGCTTCATAGCGGCCGGGTCGGTCCAATTATTCGTCGGCCCGGCCTCTTCGCTGGTCTTCGAACAAATATACGTCCGGTCCTCCACGCGCGCCACGTCGCTGGGATGCGAACGCGCCAGGTAGGAACCCGGCCGCTTCTTCGGGTCGAGCTTGATCAACGTGCCGCCCTTCACCATCAGGTCGCACAACGCCTGGTTTTCCGCGTCCGAACCATCGCACCAGTAAATATTTTTCGGCTGGCAGAGTGCAACGGTCTCTTTGACCCAGGCCAGAAGCTTTTGATTTGCTGTCGGTGCTTTATCCATTGTGCTGGTCATATTAAGCGTTGTTAGCGCAAGCGGTGCGCTGAATAAGCTGCCCGTAACCCGGCGGGTTATCCAGCCCAAATTCAATTTTTGCGCTCGCCTTTTGCATCGCTTCGCCATCCGCAATAGGGTAACTTGATAACGCCATGAATTCAGCGCTGAAAAAATCTTCCGGGCGCGGCGAGGCCGGGCAATGCCTCGCGCGCTCCGTCGTGGACACGCTCGCCGAGGAACCGGCGCTCGAAGCGGTAACGATTGACCGGGCGCACCATAAAATCTCTGTCGCCACGCTCGGCCGCACGGATGTCAACCGGCTGACGGAGCGCATCACCACCAAATTTCAGGCGGCGGAGGCGGTGGACCCCGGCCACGGATGTTCCCTGTTGAACGGCGAGGGTGATTGTTTCTCCTGCGGCACGCCCCTGTCCGAGACCGAACGCCGGAGAATCACCATCCAGAACGACGGCCCGACCACCACCATCGCCCGGGTGACCTGCCCGACTGCCCCGAAATTCTGGCGCTGGCGCGATATGCCGTTTCCCAAAGTGGTCCAGCGTGACGTTGAATTTCTCGAAAGCGCCGAGCATATCGACGAGCATATCAATGAATGGAAGCTGCAACTGGCCGCGGCGATTTTCTGCGGCGCGCTCGGATTGGCCGGGCATTTTCTTTTGACCGGTCATTGGTCGGTGGCGGCTTATGTTCTGGCCTGTCTGGCCGGCGGGTTTTATCCGGCGGAGGAGGTTTGGGAGCGGCTCCAGAAGCGCACGATCGACGTGCATTTCCTCATGCTTTTTGTCGCCGCCGGGGCGGCCAGCATCGGGGCCTGGGGCGAAGGCGCCACCTTGCTGTTTTTATTTTCCTTCTCCGGTGCGCTCGAACATTACGCGCTGGGCCGGACGCAAAAGGAAATCCGCTCGCTTTTTCGCAATGCCCCGAAAGTCGCCACCGTGCTGGACGCCCGGGGCCAGGAGCGCGAAGTCAAAGTCGAACAGCTCCGGCCGGGCCTGCGGCTGCTGATCAAGCCCGGCGCGCAGTTTCCCGTGGACGGCGAAATTGCCAAAGGCAGCACCGCCGCGGACGAATCCAATCTGACCGGCGAGGCCACCCCCGTTGAAAAAGATGTCGGTGACGCCACCCTGGCCGGCACGATCAATCTTTGGGGAGCGGTGGAAGTTTTTGTCGTGCGCCCGGCCGCCGAAAGCGCGCTGCAAAAAATCGTCACCCTCATCCGGGATGCCCAGCAGCGCAAGGCGCCCGCGCAACGGTTCACCGACCAATTCAGCACGTATTACACTTACGGAGTGATGGGGCTTTCGTTCGCCATGTTTTTCGTCTGGTGGCTCGGGTTCGGGCTGGCGCCGTTCGGGTCCGCCGTCGAATTGCACAGCGCCTTTTATCGCACCATGACCCTGCTCGTGGTCTCGTCGCCCTGCGCGCTGGTGCTGTCCATCCCGTCCGCCGTGCTCGCGGCCATCGCCTGGGGCGCGCGCCACGGCATCCTGTTCCGGGGTGGGGCGGCGGTGGAAAAGCTCGCCGAGGTGAACGTGGTTGCCCTCGACAAGACCGGCACGCTTACCACCGGCGAATTACGCGTCGAAAAAGTCGAGAGCTTCCCGCCCGGGCGCGAAAAGGAAATCGCCCGGTTGGCCTATTCGCTGGAAAAACTTTCCACGCATCCGCTCGCCCGCGCCATCACGCGCCATGGCAAGCAGCAGCAGCTCGAACCGCTGGCGTTCGACAAGTTTGAATCGGTCACCGGCCAGGGTTTGCGCGCGCAGCACGGCGGGGGAGAATGCCGCCTGGGCCGCCGGGACTGGCTCGCATCGGGCCGTCATGCCGCCGCTATTAAGCCGGTGCCGGCAACGGAAGCCGGTTTTTCCGAGGTCTGGGTCGAGGAAAACGACCTGTTGGGCCGGCTGGTTTTGCGTGATGATATCCGTCCGCAGGCCGCCCGGGTGGTGGAGGCGTTGCGGCGCGAGGGCTTGCACACCGTGGTTTTGACCGGCGACCGCCGGGCGACCGCCGAGCACCTGCGCGCCGAATTGAAGCTGGATGATGTGCGCGCCGAGTTGAAGCCGGAGCAAAAAGTGGCGGCCATCGTCGAATTGAGCGGGCAGGGGAAGAAGGTGGCCATGGTCGGCGACGGCGTTAATGACGCCCCGAGCCTGGCCGTGGCGCACATCGGTGTCGCCATGGGGGCGCGCGGAGCGGACGCGGCGCTGGAGCAGGCGGACGTGGTGCTGATGCATGACCGGCTGGAGAATTTTCTCGCGGCGTTCCGCCTCAGCCAGCGCGCGCGACGCATCATCCGGTGGAACCTGTTCATCTCGCTGGGCACGGTGGCGGTCCTGGTCACGTTCGCCCTGCTGGGAAAGATCCCGCTGACCGTCGGCGTGGTCGGCCACGAAGGCAGCACGGTGGTCGTGGTGATGAACAGTTTGCGGTTGCTTTTCGGGCGTAATGTCGGGGATGCTTGAATAACGGATGAAACCCGGAACTGATCCCTTTCAAAAATTTGTTTCTGAATACGCGCGGCTTTTCCAGAGCGGAAAAAAATTGCCGGCCGGCCGCCCGCGAAAATTACCCCGGCATTCCCGGGTGCCGGAGAGCGCGCCGAAGGTGCTGATTTTCTCGCCGCACCCGGACGACGAGTGCATCACTGGCGGGCTGGCGTTGCGTTTGTTGCGCGAGGCAAAATGGAACGTCATCAACGTGGCCGTCACCCTGGGCAGCAATCCCGAGCGGCGGCCGGAGCGTTTGCGCGAGTTGAAGGACGCCTGCGACGTCCTGGGCTTTGACCTGGCGTCGGCGAACCGTGTGAACCTGCATCCGGAAACCCGACGGAAAGAACGGGCATTCTGGGAGAAAGCCGTCAAAAACACCGCCCGCAATCTGACTTTGGCCTGTCCGCGGGTGGTTTTTATACCGCATGAAGGTGACGGCCATCCCACGCACGTCGGCACGCACCTTCTGGTCTTGGACGCGCTCAAGACCCTGCCCGCGGCCTTCCGGTGCCATGTGGTGGAAACGGAATTTTGGACGCCCATGGCGGAACCCAACCTGCTCGTTGAATCCGGCATCGAGGACGTGGCCGATCTTGTAGCGGCGCTGGCGTGTCACGCCGGCGAAATCCGGCGCAACCCATATCACGTGCGGTTGCCGGCCTGGCTGATGGATAATGTGCGGCGCGGGGGGGAACTGGTGGGTGGCCGTGGCGGGGCGGCGCCGGATTTCACATTTGCCACCCTTTATCGGCTGCGCCAATGGGCGCGCGGCCGGATGGTCGACTGTTTGAAAGCCGGGAAATTTTTGGGCGCGACGAAAAATCCGGCCGTACTTTTTCGATGAAAGCCAAATTCATGCGCGAGGCCATCCGGCTCTCGCTCCGGAAAATGCGCGGTAATCACGGCGGGCCGTTTGGCGCCGTCGTGGTGCAACACGGTAAAATTGTCGGGCGAGGCTGGAACCGGGTCACCTCCACGAACGATCCGACGGCGCACGCCGAGGTCATCGCCATCCGCGATGCCTGCCGCCGGCTCAAGACCTTCCGGCTGGACGATTGCGAGTTGTATGCGAGTTGCGAACCGTGCCCGATGTGTCTGGCGGCCATCTATTGGGCGCGATTCAAAAAAGTTTTTTACGCGAATACGCGCCAGGACGCCGCGCGGATCAAATTTGACGACGATTTTCTTTACCGCGAGGTGGGCAAACCGGTTGCCCGGCGCAAAATTCCCATGCAGCAGTTGCTCCGTAACGAGGCGCAGAAGGTTTTTGCGGAATGGGAACGCAAGCCGGATAAAATCCGGTATTGAATCAAACCTGCTTTGGCCGGCCCTGGTTTTCGTCAATCTTTACGAGGCGGTTGTTGCCGTTCCGCAACCGGTAATGTGGGTTTGCGTGCTCGCATGTGAATAACTTCTTCTAGACAGGAATGGGGGTCGGCGTAAATTCCGCTGATCAGAAGGCTGGCATCAGAAGGCCGGGCGGATTTCCTGTTAAACGTTCGTTTGGCTGTGTTTGCACGCCTTGGTTAAGGGACCTTAAATCACTGTAACAACCGAAAATTCAGAGCATTCCATGAAGATTATTCTCTCCCTTTCAATTGCAGGCATCCTGGCTTTAAGCATCTCCGGTATCGCCCAGGCCCAGTTTTCTATCACCGCTACGGTCGGTGGCCTCCCCAGCGCTAGTGGCGCCACCCTGGCGACTTTCAACGAAGTATCGCCACCCATCCTGACACTTTCCGGTTCGGCTTATCTTGTTACCGGCCCGAATTATGGCGTCGCTTACATACCACCTTGTTTTTCCGGTTCGCAAGCGGCTTTTTTTGGCGAATCCACGATGGCGGGCTTTAATAACTATCCCTGGGATGGCAGCCAATACGTCACCGTTTGGGACGGGGGTTCGGCGACGCTCAACTTTGGCACGCCCCAGAATTATTTGGGACTTCTCTGGAGCACACCAGGTACCGGCGATCGCCTTACTTTCTACGACAATGCGAATAATGTTATCGGTACGGTTTTGGGAAGTAACCTTCCTTTCTTGCCGTCGGGCGACTGGGGTCCGAATGACACCGCTTATGTCAACATCACCTCCGCGACCCCGTTTTCACGGGTGGTCGTCACGGAGACGATCTCTCCTTCATTCGAGTTTGACGATGTTGCTTATGCGGTGGTGCCCGAACCGGCCAGTTGCGTTTTGTTTGGGGCCGGACTTTTCACCCTGGGTTTCGGGTTGCGTCGAAAGACCGCTTAGGCTGCCGCCATGGAGCCGGCATTGAGCGACGGTGGTTTGCCTACCGATAGTTCTTGTCGTCCGCGCGGTTGAGGTCAAGGCCGTCCTTTAACACTCCCAGCGTCACGATCGCAAAGGTAAACACGCGCGTCCCGGCTTCCAGATGCCCGCCGAACGCCTTGTCGGGATCGGCCATCGTGATGTGGGCATGGACGCGACCGTCAAGGACATACCCGTTCATGCTTAGGATGTCGGCCGGGCCGTTGGGGTTCTTCACAAAAATGTTTTTGGAAGGGAAGGTGCTGTTGCTGACCGTGTGGTAATAATACCCCGTTACCGAACCGATGCCGGACAAAATTACGGCATTGCGGACTTTCTGCTCTTTCACCGTTCGTTCCAGGCCAGTCAGCAGGTCGGCCTGATTTTTGAAGCGCAATACCAGGACGCGATCAAACTGCCCGGTGAGTACATACACGTCCGGTACCTTGTCGCTGTTCGACTTGGAATCCTCGGCCGAGGTGGTGGAGTTGGTCGCCTCGGTGCGGGTTGGTGCCGCTGCCGCCAGGTTGATGATGGTGAGAAAACCCAGGATCTGAATCAGTCTGTGCATAAATATCTCCGGTCTGGCGGATGCTGGTTGAACCGGTTGAAGCTAAACACGGATTCAAATTCACAACAAGTCCGGAAGCTGGCGATGTAACATCGCAATCGGGTCGTCGAACTAGGGAATGGAACCGAGGGTATTCAGCAGCTGGTCGGCCAGTAGCTTGACGTTGTCCGGAGTGGGGGCGTTGTAGTTGGAATGCGCCTGCTTGACCGCCTCGTTGAAGGCCGTCTGATAGGCTTTATAGGCCGTGGACACCTGTTGCCGGAATTCGACGGTGACAAATCCAAATGCGGACCGGTTCTGATAGCGGGTCATCGCCCAATCGACGTCGTCGCGGGTCTGCTTGAGCCGGTAAACGCCGCCGGCGGTTGAGGTGCAGCCGCTGGTGAAGCATAGCGCGGCCAGTGCCAAAAGGATTACGCCTGCCTTTAGTTTGGTTTTCATGGTCCAATCTTAGCGAAGGTGTCTTTTATTTTGGTGCTTGGCAATCCCTACGTGATTCCACGTAGCCCAAAATACCGGCAGGCCCGGAGGTAAAAATATGTGGCCACCTCAATATCCGTGACGGCTCATTGAGACGAAGCTGGTGCATGATGACCCATGTGCGTCGATGGACTCCCTTTTGGGCCAGGGTGTTTCCAACGGTTTGGCTGGCTGGCTGGGCATATCTATTGCCCGGATCCGCCAGGGCGGCCGTGGCTGCTACCGCCGCCGCTCCTTGTGCATTTGCCTGGGATGCCAGTGCCAACGGCGGGGTGGCGGGGTATGTGGTGTATTATCATCTGATCGGTTCCTCCACCACCAACCGTCTGGATGTCGGCGCCGGCCGGACCGTCACGATTTACAACCTGACCGCTTCTTCCAATTACCTTTTCTATGTTGCTGCTTACAATGCTGTTGGGCTGGAGGGCAGCCCGTCGAATCCGGTCTTTTATTGTCCGCCGGCTTTGTCTCCCCTGCGCCTGGCCGCGCTGGCGGATGGAACTACCGGTGTCTCCTTCCGCACGGCGCCGGGTGCAGTTTGCAGCGTCCAGTATACCGCGTCGTTGTTCAACCCCCAATGGCAGACCCTGGGCAGTGCCAGGGCGGATGCCAGCGGCATGGTCAACATCATCGATCCGCTCCCGGACCGTCTCCCGGACCGCTATTACCGGGCCGTTCGATGACTGGCTGAAAGCCAACCCTGGCGGCGCGCGGAGTCAGACTGATAAAATCGGAGCCGGCGCCGTTCCTTGAAACCAATGCAACCTGCGCGTCAGGCCGCTTTGCGTTTCCACGCACCCCACGCGAGAGCGCATCCGCCTAAAAACAGCAAGCTTACGCTCGTCGGCTCGGGGACAGCCACCAGGAAGCCGCGGATCTCACCGCCGGGGACAACCGTCGTGTGAATATTAAGATAAGCCATGTCCGACGCCATCGCTGCGGCCAAGGCCGCCTCGGCGGTCGCGGTCGTGCCGCCGTTGGCAGTGATATAGCTCGGGTTGTAGCTCGAAGCCAGGGTCAGGTCGAGCGTGTTGATGTAGCTGCCGCTGGTAACGCCAATCGGAAAGCCCGCAAAATAAGGGGTAGTCGTGGCGACGCCGGCGGTTCCGACTCCCGGTAACGCTGTGGCGGCATGGATATGGGACGCGGTGGTGGTCCCCAACAGGCCGCTGAAGACCATATCAATAAACAAGGTATGCGCCACGTTGTCGTACTTGATATCTGCGGAGCCTACTCCCGGGGAGGCGTTGGCCGGAGATTCGTTGGGTCCGCTCAGGCTTACCGTGTATTCAAGGATGGTCGCGTGTGCCGTTGTAAGCAGAGAGCCCAGAAACAATGCCAAGGCAGATGCCGTCAGGATGATGCGATAGTTTTTCATAGGTCATATAGGGTATTTGATCTGATTAACCTCACTAACTCGCTCTGAATACGGCCACCTTTGCAGAAGGTCATTACATTGTCAACTACTTTAAAGCAATTTGATTGATGACACGCAGATGACCCGGCAGGCGGTGACGCGCAGAAATGCCTGGTCCATCCTTTTATTGCTTGTGAAGCCGAAAGTACCTTTGCGAGTCAACCAGGGTGATGTCCAATACGAAGTTCGTGCCGCTAATGCCGGGGGTATTGGTGATCGTGTCCCAATTGGTCGTTACCACCGAGGCGCTTGACTGCAGCTCCCAGCCGACCGCGTTGGTTGTCCACCAAAGCGCGATGTGCAGCGGGTCAACGGACGTGATGTTGATCTGGTAAGGACCGGATCCTGGCAGAACCTGCGGTGTGAAACTTAAGGCAAACGGCGTGCTGTCCGGATAAATGCCGTTCAAATCATGCAGCTTCAGGGTCAAGGAATACACGTTGCCCGCTGTGCCGGTAACAATGTTCCAGACCGGGTGGGTGTCAAAAGGGGCTGGACCGATAAAAAACGACTCGCCGATTCCCAGGTAGCCCGATCCGGTATCATTCCACACCTCCATGCCCGGATCCTTTGCCAGCAGGATGAACCGGAAATCGGCAGCGGGCGACAATTGGAGAAAGTCGTTCTCCGGATCGTCAAAGAAGATGGAGTGGAGCCCCATCTCGCCGGTAGCGTATCCGGATATTCCGGGATAAACGGATGCCGCAAGCTCCAGCGGTTGCGTGAAACCGATCTCAACCTTGAGTTGTCCTGCAGCAGTGCGGCCAACGTCGATCTCCTCCTCCGCCAACGCCTGCGACGTTATGAACATCGCGATGGCTACGCAGAAAATACTTCCGAGTGAACGGAAACTAAAACGAGTTGTATTTTTGACCCGCCGCGGGTCGGTTGAAGCTGAGCGGGTGAGGTGTAACCGCTTGTTGGTCAGGTTGATTAGACGCACGGTCACTTAAAATACGTGTCGCGGCGGGGATGTCAAACGACAGTTCCTGCCCGTATCGTCCAGCTTTCCGGTAGGGCGCGTCACTCCGTGCGCGCCGTTCACCCCGTTTGCGGTGGGAGATGATATCTGACTGGCCATTCCCCCGGTGAACATCAAAAATCGTTCGGATCAGGGTGCGTAAACCGAACGGTAGAACTGCTGGTTGAACGGATCCGGCCGGGTGTCCACAAACGTAAACGGTGCGAGGTTCGTCTGCACCGGATCCCAATTCACGAAATCTGAGGAAGCCTGGATGATGTATCGGCATCCCGGCACACCGTCAACGGTCATGGTGTATCGGCCCTCGGCATAGCCGGCCCGGGTCAACACGCTCGTGGCCTTGGCATAAACTGTCAGGGCGGCGGTGCTGTTAGTCGAACCATTTTGGTCGCTCACAGTCACTGAGTAGGTGCCGGATTGGTTGGTGGCGATGTTGTTCAACGTCAACACCGAACTGGCCGCCGAGGAGAGGATGGTGCCATTATATTTCCATTGGTATTTCAATGTCCCCTGGCCGGTGGCTTTGATGCTAAACGTCCTGCTCTGGCCGGCCAGGGCGATCTGGTTGGTCAATTGATAACTGAGCAGGGGTTGTCCCTTGACGACCATCACGGTGAACGTGCGGGTTGCAATGCTGTTGCTTCGGCCACCATCCTTGACCGTGACGGTAATCAGGGCCGCGCCGGTTTTGTTTAGCGCCGGTTTGAAGGTCAGGATGCCCGTGGCGCTCGGGCTGCTGTATTTGACCGTCGGTTTGGAAATCAATCCTGTATTGCTGGAGGTTGCCGTGACGGTGAGCGTCTGATCTTCATTCGGTGCGCCCGAAGTGATGCCGGACAGGTTCACCGTTTGCGCGCTGACGTTCTTGTTGATCGTCAGATTGCCCAGGGCATTTAACGTCGGAGCTTGATTTACCGCATTGACGGTGATCGTAAAGGTCCGGGTGACAATATTATTACTGGCTCCGCCGTCGTTGACCGTGACCGTGATAGTGGCCGTCCCGTTGGCCAGGGCCACCGGCGTAAAATTCAGGGAGCCGTTGGTACCGGGACTGGCATAGTTAACCGTCGGATGGGGGATTAAATTCGTGTTGCTGGAGGTTGCCATAAGGCTGAGTACCTGATTTTCATTGGTTGCGCCCGAAGTGATGCTGGACAAATTGACGGTCTGCAGGCCGGCGTTCTCATTGAGGATCAGGTTGCCGAGGATGTTCAACGTCGGCGGCTGATTGGTTGCCGCAGCCGTCAGGGGGACCAAATAAGCCACTTCGCTGGACAAGGTGCTTTCGATACCGGCCGTGCTGTAGGTGGTCGCGGCAAAATAGTAAGCGGTTCCCGGAACGAGGCCGGAAAGGGTGACATTGGTGGCGTTGCCGGCGTCAATTTCGTTGGTGTAGGCGCCGCTGGCCGTACCACAGTAGATATTGTAGCCCGCAACCGCCGGGTCCAGGTTGGGATTCCACGCCAACGTCACTGACCCATTGGCGAAGGCAGAAAGTTGAATGATTAGAAATAAGGTGCTGCCAAGGAAAGAACCAAGAACGACATGCCCTATACGACCCGGTACGACAACTACTTTGTACATCTTGACTGTTCTCTACGCATAAGCTCTGCCACGCGTCGGCATCTCCGTCTGTCTATTTTGGAAAGTGGTGGCACACTTCTGGACAAGGAACGGTGCCGGCAAAGTCTGATGGGAGCCAACGCTTTTAATGCCGTCGGTGGCGCCGGCTCGAATTTTCTAAAATTTCCGTGCCTCAATTAACGGCATTTCACTCGGTCGGATGAAACGCCCTTGAGGCAGAAGCTGTCCGGAAAAGAATCCGAGTCATTGCAAATTGCCCGCGCCCGGATTTTTCTCTCGCGGAGC
Source organism: uncultured Bifidobacteriaceae bacterium (assembly GCA_964413165.1). Classification (GTDB taxonomy): domain Bacteria; phylum Verrucomicrobiota; class Verrucomicrobiia; order Limisphaerales; family UBA11358; genus UBA11358. The sequence goes on along the minus strand of CAYPSF010000046.1, from coordinate 7,662 downwards.
AAGTGCATAGGGGAAATTTATGTTGTTGTTAGACGAAGTCATCATCCCGACCCCGGACTTTTTTGCGTCGCGCCGGCTTGCACGTCATCGGGTTGGCGGCGATTGGTCAGGAACCACTTTGTCACCGGTCTTCTTTCGGGCCAGATAATTCCATGTGCTCTTCCAGATTATCACCAGTGAAAACAAAAGCACCACCCCGCCAATGATAGCGCCAGCGAGGGTTGAAACGGAATCGGTGCCTTGGCTCGTCATAATCACAAACAAACCAAACAGCGCCGCGATGCCAAATATCAGCCAAATACCCAAAACCACTATCAACTTGCGCGGACGGTCTGCCGCTTCCCGATAAATGAATCCTATAGCGAAGAGACGTTCGAATGGGGCGAGAGTCGCAAAGGAACTGAGCGGGGCTCCACATTTGACGCAAAAATGAGTATTTGGCTCATTCGGAGTGGTGCAGCTTGTGCACAACTGCTGCTCGTCGGATTCCGATGGCTGCGGCGATTGGTCAGGCGTTTTTGAGGTCATCGGGGATACTCGGTCAACGACAGGATATTGTCATCCGGATCTCGAAACCAGGCCACGCGCGCCCCGCTGGGAGCCGGCCAGATGCCCTCCGCGTCCTGGCCTAACCCGTCGTAGCGCATGAATTTGACGCCTTTTTTCGACAACTGGCGAACCGTTTTTCGTATGTCGGTTACCGCCCAACCCAGCACGGTGTAGCCGATCTCGGGCTTGCGCTCCACCTTCTGCAGGCGCAGTTGAATCCGGCCGGTGCGGAACACCAGCGCAAACGGGTCGTCCGCCACAAACTTCAGCCCGAGCGTCTTTTCATAAAACTTCCGGGACCGCTTCGAATTTGTGATGGCGGCAAACAGGATGGGCGTATTCAACTTCATAGTTTTGTACCTGAGGAGCCGGGCTCAGGCCCGGCCCCGAACGTTTTTGGGGTCGCCAGCGGCGATCGGTTAGACCACTTCGTTGTCCTCACTGTTCCTGCATCTTTTCGTAAACAAGGTCAATGCCATCGTCGGGATCGCCCCAAGAACTCCAAAGAATCATCTTCTGCGAATCTTGGGCTACCCATAAATCGACAGAATTGCGAAGTTCGAGGGTGTTTTTGAAAAAGTTCGTGGGTTGGTAGCGAAGCGACCACTGTCCTTCTTTGTCCATTCTATCCACAACATGCCTTTTCTCATCCCAGCGCAAAAGTACCGCGTGGCTGGAGTATGAACCGTTGGTGCGAATCGCAATGACTACTTCCTCTCCATTCGTCAGGGTGAAACCGTCCACCATCACTGACTTGAGGCTGTTCGTCGTCAGTACCCAACGTCCCACTATCTCTTGGGATGTCACCGGACGCTTGATCTCTGTGTGTCGAGGGACGGCGGCGAGATACCAGCATCCGCTACACCCGAACGCAATGACAACCATGGAGACGAACTGTTTCATTTGGTTCAAAGTCCAGCGCTTGGGTACGCGGGGCCAAATGCATCGGAGTGACGACGTGCCCACTCTGCGAGCTTACCATGAAAGTGTGGATCAGGATGCCCAAGCCAAAACGCCACAATCTCTGCTGCGGCGAGACCTTCGCTTGCCACGTGAGCTTCCAAGTATGGCTCAACCGGACGACGACCAAGTAGCCGGCCAATGAATGATGGCCGCACTGACCTCCGCTCCTTCATCACTCGGCTCAAAGCGGTGCGAACCGCAGCGACATCGCCGCCCTCGCACAGGTCGCCAACCCAATCAAGTGCCGTGTCGTTCTGAAAGCTGCCTGCGTCCCAAGCTCCCATCAGCAGCTCCTCTCCGGCAAAAATGTGTCGGGTGTGCTCATCCGGCTAACTGGTAAGTATGCAACAGAACTGTTTTATATCAACAGTCACCAAAATCCATTTATTCCTCTTTAACCGGCTTGTCCAGCCAAAGATTGAAAAATGGGAATCGGCTGAAGCCGGGACCAGCCTTCGCTCACTGCTTCGGCTCGGCAGGCACCAAACATGAATTGGGGACTCGCAGAGCTCGTCCCTCCGAGAGGTGACGCTTAGCTCGACAGCGCGCCCTGGGCGGCGGCGGTCTGGTTGAACACCAGCTTGTCCTTGTCGGCGGTTACGGTAATCAACTCGCCTTCGTGCAGGGTGCCCTTGAGAATTTCTTCGGCCAGCGGGTCTTCCAGGTAACGTTCCACCGACCGACGCATCGGACGTGCACCGTATTGCGGGTCGTAACCCTTTTCCACCAGGAAATCCTTCGCCTTCTCGTCGAGCGTCAGCTTGATGTTCTTGTGCCGCAGCCGTTCCAGGACTTTGCTGACCTCCAGATCGAGGATCTGGATGAGGTCGGGCTTGGTGAACGAACGGAACACAATCACGTCGTCCAGCCGGTTCAGGAACTCGGGGCGGAAGGTCTTCTTGGCCTCGTCCAGGATGCGTCCGCGCATCGTTTCGTAGGTCGCCTCGTCGGTAATCGGCGAGAAGCCGAGCGTGGACGTGCGTTTTATGACGTCCGAGCCGACGTTCGAGGTCATCAGGATGATGCAATTGCGGAAGTTGACGACGCGGCCGATGTTGTCGGTCAGTTTGCCTTCTTCCAAAATCTGCAACAGGATGTTCCACACGTCCGGGTGCGCCTTGTCAATTTCGTCGAAGAGCACGACGGAGTAAGGGTTGCGGCGCACCTTTTCGGTGAGCTGGCCGCCTTCCTCGTAACCCACGTAACCCGGCGGCGAACCGATGAGGCGCGACACGTTGAATTTCTCCATGTATTCGCTCATGTCGAGCGCGACGAGCGCCTTCGAGTCGCCAAACATCTGTTCGGCCATGGTCTTGGCCAATAGCGTCTTGCCGACGCCGGTGGGACCGAGCAACAAAAACGTGCCAATGGGACGGCGAGGGTCCTTCAGGTCCGCGCGCGAACGGCGCAGGGCCTTGCAAATGGCCGAAACCGCCACCCGCTGGCCGACGACCACCTTTTCCATCTCGGTCTCGATGGCGAGCAACCGTTGCGTTTCGTCCTGCCCCATGCGTTTGATGGGAATGCCGGTCCATTTTGCCACCACATGGAAAATGTCGTCCTCGTCCACCACCACGCGTTTTTCCTCGCGGCTGGTGCGCCAGGCGGTGAGCGTGGACTCCAGGTTTTCCTTCGCCTGCTTTTCCTTGTCCCGCATGGAAGCGGCGCCCTCAAAATCCTGGTTCTTGATGGCCTTTTCCTTCTTGGTCTTGATTTCCTCGATCTCGGCCTCCAGCACCTTGGTCTCCGGCGGCCGCGTCATCGTGCTGATGCGCGCGCGCGAACCGGATTCGTCCATCACGTCGATCGCCTTGTCCGGCAAAAACCGGTCGGTGATGTAACGGTCGGACAACTTGACGGCAGCTTCCACGGCCTTGTCGGTGAATTCCACCTTGTGGTGCGCCTCGTATTTGTGGCGCAGACCCTTTAAAATCAAGATCGCCTCGTCGACCGAGGGCGCCTCGACCTTGACGGACTGGAACCGGCGTTCGAGCGCGGCGTCCTTTTCGATATATTTGCGGTACTCGTTGAGTGTGGTGGCGCCCACGCATTGCATCTCGCCGCGGCTGAGTGCGGGCTTGATGATGTTCGAGGCGTCCATCGTGCCTTCCGCCGAACCGGCGCCCACGATCGTGTGGAGCTCGTCAATGAAAAGAATGACGTTCTTGGCGCGGCGGATTTCGTCCATGACCGCCTTGATCCGCTCTTCAAACTGGCCGCGATACTTGGTGCCGGCGACCATGAGCGCGAGGTCGAGGGTGACGACGCGTTTGTCGCGCAAAATTTCCGGGACGTTGCCGGTGGCGATTTCCTGGGCCAGGCCCTCAACGATGGCCGTCTTGCCGACGCCCGCCTCGCCGAGCAGCACCGGGTTGTTCTTGGTGCGGCGGCAGAGAATCTGGATGACACGCTCGATCTCGTTCTTACGGCCGATGACCGGGTCCATGTCGCCTTTGCGGGCGATTTCCGTCAGGTCGCGGCCAAAAGCCTTGAGCGCCGGCGTCTTGACGTCGCCCTTTTTCTCCGGACCCGGGCCCGGGGCCGGCGCCTTCTCGCCGCCTTCGGCAACGGACGATTCCTCGCCGGTGAAATTCGGGTCGAGCTCCTTCAAAATCTCCTGCCGCGTCTGTTCGATGTCCACGTCCAGGTCTTTCAAGACCTGCGCGGCGATGCCGTCGCCTTCGCGGAGCAGGCCGAGCAGGATATGTTCGGTGCCCACGTAGGTATGGTTGAGCGCTTTGGCCTCTTTGGAGGCGAGAGCCAACACCTTCTTCACGCGCGGCGTGTAAGGGATGTTGCCGATGACCTTCTGGTCGGGCCCGGTGCCGGTCTTTTTTTCAACCGCCATGCGGACGGTTTCGAGGTCGAGCCCCATTTTTTGGAGCACATTGACGGCGACGCCCTGGCCGAGTTTGATGAGGCCGAGCAAAAGATGTTCGGTGCCGATCACGTTATGGTTAAAACGGTCGGCTTCCTTCCGCGCCAGGGCCAGCACCTGCTGCGCTCGCGGCGTGAAATTGCTCATGGCTTCATCGCTCATACTTCGTTCTATTCTGCTACTAGTTGGTTGATTTGTCCAATCCTGTTCCCGGCCCGCCGTAATGTTTGGCGATCGGCCGGCCCGTGTTCTTCAAACGTTCGCGCATCATGTCGGCGCGGATCAAGTCGCGTTCCTCGGGCGACAGCTTGTCCGAGAGCTGCCGTTGCAGATGCGCCGGCTGCGTCAGGATGAACAACTCGTCCACCAGAGCGCGTTCCATGCCGGGAAACAACCCGATATCCACCCCCAGCCGCATGAGCGACAAGAGATTCATGGTTTCCTTGGAGGAAATGCTGTGGGCATTGGCCAGGATGCCGTAGGCGCGGCCGATATGGTTGTAAACCACCTTCGGTTTCTTCTCCATCAGCGTCTGCCTCGCATTTTCCTCGTGCTCGATAATCTGCGAAAGGACCTTGTCCAGGCGCTCGACGATGGTGATTTCGTTTTCGCCTAGCGTCATCTGGTTCGACACCTGGAAAACGTTGCCCAGCGCTTCCGTGCCCTCGCCGTAAAGCCCCCGCACTGCCAGGCCAAGTTTGTTGACGGACTGGATGATGGGGTTGATCTGCTCGGCCAGGACCAGCCCCGGCAGATGCAACATGGCGCTGACGCGGATGCCAGTGCCGAGGTTGGTCGGGCACGCGGTCAAATAACCCAGTTCGTTGCTGAAGGCGTACGGCAGCCGCTGCTCCAGTTCGGAATCCAGCCGGTCGATGGCGGTCCACGCCTGCCGCAATTGCAAGCCGGGACGCAGCGCCTGCATCCGCAGGTGGTCCTCTTCGTTAATCATCACGCAAAACGTTTCGTCGCGGTTGAGAACCAGGCCGCTGCCGGAACTTTTCGCGGCGTGTTCGCGGCTGATCAGATGCCGTTCCACCAGGATCTGCTTGTCCAGCGCGCCGAGATTGTCCATCGCCTCGGAAAAGGCGTCTTTCATTTCCGGCAGGCTTTCCACCGCCGGCCGGACCAGCTCCAGCACGCGCACGCGCTCCGGTTTTTTCGCCCAGCCCGGAAACGCCCCCTCCTTCAGATTGCGTGCCAGCCGGACGCGGCTGGACATGACAATCCGGTCATGCGGACCGCGCCGTTGCGCGGTCTCTGCCGGCGTGCTGAGAAATTTGTGGATGTCCATGGTACTCACGTTACGTTAAGGCCCGGCCCGCGCGGACCGATTTGTTTGATTTCATCGCGCAACGACGCGGCCTGCTCGAAATTTTCGTCGTCGATGGCCTTGGCCAGTTTCTTTTGGAGCAATTTGAGCCGGTCAGACTGTTCGCGGGATTCCCGCAGCGCTTCCGGCACCTTGCCGGCATGTCGCGTGCCCTTGTGCATCGTCTTGAGCAGACTGCTCAGGCCATCGGCAAAGGTCTTGTAACATTCCGGGCAACCGAGCCGGCCCGACTTCTTGAAATCCACCTGCGTGAAACCACACCGGGGACATTTCGTTTCCGTGCCGGTGGACTGATCGATTTCCTGGGACGCGCCGAGGCCAAACAAAACATCGGCATCCGCCAGGGAAAAGGAAGTCGGGTCGTTGACGCCCTTGGTTTTGGCGCATTCCTCGCACAAATCCAGCTTCTGCATTTTTTCACCCACGATCTGAGTGAGATGCACTGTGGCCGGTTTTTCCTTGCAGACGCTGCACAGCATAAAATTATGTGCCCGCCGCCACGTTGGGGCTCCCGCCGGCAACCGGGCCGTTTGCGCTGTTTTTATTGGGGTAAATCATCATCCCCAAACCAGCAGCCGCGGTGCCAATCACCGCCCCGACGGTACAAATCGGGAGTCTGAAAGCGTACGGTTTAAGGCCTTTTTTCATCTTTCCTATTCGTATATCGGCTCACCTGACACTTTCGTCAAGGTGTGATAATCGTCCTCCAGCTGGCGGGTGACCTGGCCGGGTTTGCCCCCGCCGATGACCCGGCCGTCGATCTTCACAACCGGCACGATTTCTGCACCCGTCCCCGTGAGAAAACATTCATCCGCGCAGAACAAATCGTACCGCGTCAGGTTCGGTTCCGACACCTTCAGGCCGGATTCCTCGGCCAGTTCCATGACCGTCTGGCGGGTGATGCCGTAAAGCGCTCCGGCCGACAGAGGCGGCGTGAGCAGGGCACCGCTTTTGACGATGAACAGATTGTCGCCGGAGCATTCAGCCACGAACCCTTCCGCGTTCAGCATCACCGCCTCCTCGCAACCGCCGTTGGTCGCCTCGATCTTGGCGAGGATGTTATTAAGATAGTTCAGCGACTTGATGGCCGGGTTGAGCGCGCTGTGCAGGTTGCGCGTCGTCGGCACGGTGATGATGTCCAGGCCGCGCCGGTAAACTGCCGGCGGATAAAGCTGGATTTTGTCGGCGATGATGATGATCGATGGACGTTTGCAGCTTTTCGGGCTCAAACCCAGCGAGCCCACCCCGCGCGTCACCAGGAGCCGGATGTAGCCGTCGCGGATTTTGTTCCTCCGGCACGTTTCGAGCACCGCGCGCGTGATTTGCGCGGGCGACATCGGGATTTCGAGCAGGATGGCCTTGGCCGAATAGAACAGGCGGTCGATGTGTTCGCGGAGTTTGAATACGCGACCGTGATAGGCGCGGATGCCCTCAAAAATCCCGTCGCCGTAAAGCAGTCCGTGGTCGAAGACCGAGATCTTCGCGTTGCGCTCATCGTAATATTTGCCGTCGATAAATATCTTCATTTCAGAATCAATTGAGATTATTGGAAAAATGAGGTGGACGCAAACTTGAATTTGACCGGCGGGAGATGACGTAACGAGTCTCACTTCAAAATTCGAAATCCGAAATTAAACAGGCCCCACCGCCTCGATTCCTGCAAATTAGCGTGACAGAAGGCGGCAGATGATTATATTGGCGCGCTCGGTTGACCCTATGGTCTAGCGGTTAGGACACATCCCTTTCACGGATGTAGCCCGGGTTCGATTCCCGGTAGGGTCGCCATAATTGCACACTGGTTTTGTTCGTATCGAAGGTGAGTGGCAATTGGTTCCCCCTATCAGCGGTTTTGCTCCTGGTTTGTTTCCAACTTGTGAACTCCCGCGGGAGACGGATTGCCGGGAATTGCTGCAAAAATTCTTCGCCCAGCAGCGCCGGA
>CAYPSF010000045.1:0-27297 GCA_964413165.1 uncultured Bifidobacteriaceae bacterium | reverse complement strand
TCGGTCGAAAACTCGTTGTCCACCGTCAGGCTGGTGTGGGAAACGTCGTCGTTGATGCCGACGGTGAAATGGTTCTTCGGTTGTTTCGCGCTGAGGTTATCAAACACCGCCTTGACCATCGCCGGGGTGAATTCCTTTGATGACAAGCCGTAACGTCCACAGATGACCTTCGGCATCGCCTTCAATTTGGAGGTCCCGGCGGCCAGCACTTCCGTCAGCGCGGTGATGACGTCCTGATAAAGCGGTTCGCCCGTTGCGCCCGGTTCCTTGGTGCGATCCAGCACGGCGATGGATTTCACAGTTGCCGGCAAAGCTTCTACAAACCGGCTCATATCAAAGGGCCGGTACAATCGGACCTTCAGCACGCCGACTTTCTCGCCTTTTTTGACGAGATGATCCACGGTTTCGTGCGCGGCCTCACAGCCCGAACCCATCAGCACGACGACGCGGTCGGCATCCGGAGCGCCGATATAATCGAAAAGATGGTACGAACGGCCGATGACCTTGGCGAACTGGTCCATGACGTCCTGCACAATTTGCGGGCAGGCGGCATAAAACGGATTGCAGCCTTCGCGATTCTGGAAAAAGGCATCAGGATTCTGGGCCGTACCGCGCAACACCGGATGCTCAGGCGACATGCCCCGCGCCCGATGCGCGGCGACCAGCTGGTCATCAATCAACGCGCGCAGGTCGGCGTCGGTCAGGGTCTCAATTTTCTGCACCTCGTGCGAAGTGCGAAAGCCGTCAAAGAAATGCACAAAGGGAATCCGCGACCGTAACGTGACCGCCTGTGAAATCAGGGCGAAATCCGTCGCTTCCTGCACGCTGTTCGAACCCAGCATGCCCCAGCCGGTGGTGCGGCAGGCCATGATGTCGCTGTGATCGCCAAAAATGGAAAGCGCATGGGTGGCCACCGCGCGGGCGGTGACGTGGAAGACCGCCGGCAGCAACTCGCCCGCAATCTTGAACATGTTGGGAACCATCAGCAGCAGGCCCTGCGACGCGGTGAACGTGGTGGCCAGCGAACCGGTCTGCAGCATGCCGTGGACGGCGCCGACCGCCCCGCCTTCGCTCTGCAATTCCACGATGGACGGAAGGGTGCCCCAAAGGTTTTTGCGGTTTTCCGACGCCCATTGGTCGCAAAATTCAGCCATCGGCGAGGAGGGGGTGATGGGATAAATGGCCATCACTTCGTTGAGGCGATACGCCACATGGGCGACGCCTTCGTTGGCATCAACTGTCAGTTTGGGTCTGGTACTCATATTGGTAAATTATAAATTCAGCTTCTCCGGGCCGTTGAAACGGTGGTTGCGCCGGTCAGATTCATAAGGACTTTTCGGCGGTCGACGACCCTGAATCACATTAAATTACCAACGCCCGGAAACCCTCACTTTTTTTGCTAAAGAAGCAACATCCGTTGCGTCAGCGCGTCACCGGAGGGTCTCTCCATGGGATGGGGAATCGATTTTTACCTTGCGATTCGGGCCGAATTGGTACCAGTCTCCCATAACGTCAAGTCGTCCGGCTAAAACAAAACATGGGTGGGGCGCGTCACTCCGTGCGCGCCGTAATCATCGTGCGGACGAGCGGCGGGCAGAGGACTGCCCGTCATGCCGAGCGTCATTTTGGTTGTTGCTGAAAATGGCACCAGTCCGCGAAAGGCAAAAAAAATGAAAGACATCATAGCGGGAGCGATTCTCATCGGCATCGGCTTCGCCTTCGGCGGTTCGATCTTCCTGGGTGATTTCAGCATCAGCAGCTGGATCTTTGACGGGTTGGGGATCTTTTGGATCGGCAAGGGCCTTTATGGGTTCTACAAGAACCGGGCCAACTAAGCCTCCGGCCAAAACGAAGCAGTGAAGCGCACGCAGCCTCAGACGCCATGGAAATTCCCGTAACGCACAACACCAGCCGGAACCGGTTTGAGATGGAGATCGATGGCGCGGCCGCGTACCTGGAATACCTGGACCACGGTTCGACCGTGGTGTTGACGCATACGTTTGTTCCGCCGGCGCTGCGTGGGCAAGGCCTGGCGGGAAAACTGACCCGGGCTGCCCTGGACTTTGCCCGGGAAAAAGGAAAAATAGTTGATCCGCAGTGCAGTTACGCCGCCTCGTTCATGGACCAACACCCGGAATATGCCGACCTGCGGGAAGCGGGATCCTGACAACCGTTGAACCATTCTTCAGCCCCAACCCCCTCAAGATTATGGATAACAGCCTCCTGGTTCATATTTTCGTCTCCATGTTCGTGATAAATCTGCCGACGCTGATTGTCTGTGCCATCGCTGGCATCGTGCTCCTGGCCCGGCGGGAACCGGCTGACCTCGGTTCGCTCTGGGGGCTCCTGGGATTCGGCCTGGCACTGGTACTTTGCGTGGTTATCCCGCTCGTACAGGCGCTGGTTCAGAATTGGGTCATTCAAGCCGGCGATCATGTCCAACGGGCCTGGGTATTTACCGCCACCTCGGGTCTCTGGTCGGTGTTGCACGCCGTCGTTTACGTCTTTTTGCTGATGGCGATCATAGCCAAACGGCCGACATCGCCGACACCGGAAGAACATTAAACAGAAGCAAACAGGGGAAACGAAGAGACGAAAGCTGTTTCCAGCCTTTGTTCCCTCCGTTTCCCCCGATAGAACTGTGCCTTCTCCAGGGTGATCAACGGGCGGTCAGCCGTTATTTTTCGCCGGCGACCGGATCAACAGCGTGAGTGCCGCGCCGACGATGAGCAACACCGCGGCGGTGACGAAGGAAGACTGGTAGCTCCCGCTTTTTGCGGTAAGCATCTGTTGCAGGCGGGGCAGGACGAGCCCGCCCATGCCCCACGCCGTGAATAGCACGCCATAGTTCATCCCGAACGTCTTCAATCCCCAGAGGTCCTTGGTGAAGGACGGGAACAACGACAGGTTCGCGCCGTAGTTAAATCCGATCAGCGTGGCCACCAGGACGATCACCGCCGGGGCCAGGTCCTTCGCGGCCGTGACCGGGATGGCCACAAACATCAACACCGCTTGGAACAACAAGACCAGCATGAGCGTCCAGCGCCGGCCAATCTTGTCCGACAATAACCCGGCGCCGATGCGTCCGCAGGCATTGCCAATGGCCATCACCGCCACGGCGATGTACGCCGCCTCGCCCATGCTCTTCTTCGCCATGCCACTGACGCTGCCGATGACCATCAGGCCCGCGCCCGCGCCGATGAAATAAATCACCCACAGCAGGTAGAAACCGGGCGTCCTCAGGATTGCGCTCGGGGTGCTGCCGGCGACGGCGGGTTGCGGTGCAGAACCGGTGGTAACCGGTTGCGCGCCCACGACGTAGCCGGCCGGCGGGTTGCGCAGCAATTGCGCGAGGCCGCAGACAATCAACGTGAAGGCGATGCCGAGCATCAGCATCGTGGTTTTAACCTGGTAGTGGCCCAGCAGGTATTGCGAGACCGGCGAGAGATACACGGGCGCCAGTCCAAACCCCGCCACAACCAGGCCGGCAATGAGGCCGGTTTTCGCCGGGGGAAACCATTTCAGCGCAGGTGGCGTGGCCGATGAATAGCCGAAACCGATGCCCATGCCCGTCAGCACGCCAAAGCCGAGCAACCATACGCCGTAGCCGTTCGTGGTCGAGCACAACACAAACCCTGCGCCCACGAGCAGACCCCCGATGGACGCGGTCAGGCGCGGCCCGAATTTGTCCTGGCAACGCCCGGCAAGAATCATGGCGAAGGCAAACACCAGGCAACAAAGGGCGTAGGGATCATTGAGTTGCGAGCCTTGCCACCCGAATTCCTTCTCGATGGCGCCCTTGAACATGCTCCAGGTATAAAGGATGCCGAGGGCGAGGTTGATGCCCGTGCCGGAAAAGGTGACGACCCAGCCCCGGGAGGCCGTCGGAGGCCGCGAAACGATTGCCGTATCACTCATTCTTTGGATTCCTTTCCGGTTCAACGTTCAGTCATCAGTCATCCGTGATCAGTATTCGGTCTTCAGCCTTCGGGCCACTGACCACCGATTACTAATCTCGCCACTCGTCTTTTACTGCTTCCCCTTCACCAGCGCCTCGACCACTTGCGAATCGGCCAGCGTCGAGACGTCGCCGATCTGGTCGGTCTGGTTTTCGGCAATCTTGCGCAGGATGCGGCGCATGATCTTGCCCGAGCGCGTCTTCGGCAGGCCGGGCGCGAACTGGATCTTGTCCGGCACCGCGATCGCCCCGATTTCCTTGCGGACGTGCGCCGCCAACTCCTTTTTCAGGTCCTCGCTTTCATGGATGCCGTCCTTGAGGGTGACAAAGGCGTAGAGGGCCTGGCCCTTGATGTCGTGCGGCATGGGGGCGACGGCGGCTTCGGCCACTTTCGGATGGCTCACCAGCGCGCTCTCGACCTCCGCCGTGCCGATGCGATGGCCGGAGACATTCACCACATCGTCCACCCGCCCGAGCAGCCAGTAATCGCCGTCGGCATCCACCCGGCAGCCGTCACCGGTGAAATACATGTTCTTGAACGTGCTGAAATAAGTGTTCACAAAACGGTCATGGTCGCCCCAGGTGGTGCGCATGATGCCGGGCCAGGGTTTCTTGATGCACAATTTGCCGCCCTCGTTCGGACCGCATTCCGTGTTGTCATCGCGCAACACCGCCGGTTCCACGCCGAAAAATGGACGGCTCGCGCTGCCGGGTTTGAGGGTGTTGACGCCCGGCAACGGCGTGATCATGAAGCCGCCGGTTTCGGTCTGCCACCAGGTGTCGCAGATCGGGCAACGATTGAGGCCAATATTCCGGTGATACCACATCCAGGCCTCGGGATTGATGGGTTCGCCCACCGAACCAAGCACCCGCAGCGTGCTGAGGTCGTGTTTGGCCGGCCATTCCTCGCCCAGCCGGATGAGCGCGCGGATGGCCGTCGGCGCGGTGTAAAACGCGGTGACCTTGAACTTCGCGACGATTTTCCAGAAACGCCCGGCATCGGGATACGTCGGGATGCCCTCGAACATCAGCGTCGTACCGCCATTGCACAGCGGGCCATAAACCACATAGCTGTGGCCGGTCACCCAGCCGATGTCCGCGGTGCAGAAATAAACGTCGTCGTCATGGAGGTCGAAAACGTACTTGTGAGTGAGCGACGTCCACAAGAGATAGCCGCCCGTGCTGTGGACAACGCCCTTGGGTTTTCCGGTGGAACCGGACGTATACAGGATGAACAGGAAATCCTCGGCCTTCATCGGTTCGGGCGGGCAAACCGGCGAGGCCTTCGCCATCAGGTCATGATACCAGACATCGCGGCCGGCGACGATGTTGCAGGGTTCACCGTTGCGTCGGACAACGACGACCTTCTCGATACTCGGGGTTTTCTGCAACGCCTCGTCGGCGATGCTCTTGAGTTGAATGCTTTTGCCGCCACGCAACGAAACGTTTGCGGTGATGAGCAGCTTGCAGGTGGAATCGTTGATACGGTCGCTGAGCGAATCCGCGCTGAACCCGCCGAACACGACGGAATGGATGGCGCCGATACGCGCGCAAGCGAGCAAGGCAACGGCGGCCTCGGGAATCATCGGCATATAGATCGCCACCCGGTCGCCCTTTTTGACGCCGAGTGATTTCAACCCGTTGGCGAACCGGCAAACCTCTGTATGCAATTCCGCATAGGTGATATGTTTCACGTCCTCCTCCGGCTCGCCCTGCCAGATGATGGCAACTTTGTCGCGGGTCGCAGTCTTGAGATGCCGATCGAGGCAATTGGCCGCGACATTAAGCTGGCCATCCTCGAACCAGGTATGCTGGATTTTGCGAGCGTCGGTGTCCCAAGCATGTTTGCCGGCGACGGTCGGCTTTTTGAACCAGTCGAGCGTCGCGGCCTGTTCCAGCCAGAACTTTTCCGGCTCGCGGAGGGAACGCTGGTAGAGCGCGGTGAATTGGGCGGCATTGAGGTGCGCGCGTTTCAGGATTTCGGGCGAAGGTGGGAAGGTACGATTCTCCTGCAGCAGTGAATCCGTCGAAATGGCTTTGTCGGGCGTGGTCATGGTGAAATTGGATTCACGCATTTGTGCAAAATTAATGCGGCATGTCAATTGCGCTGATGCGGCAGTTCGAATTTTGCTCCCCGACGGGAATCCATGGTCGAAAACCGGGAACCGGGACTCCAGACCTGCTTTCGGGTCGCAGAAAAACACGCAAACAACCAAGCCCAAGCGTTTTACCTCTTCGTTCCCTCGGTTATCTTCGGTTGGCCATGCCTTGGTCTTCCGGGGAGCGTCGGCACCCCGATGAAGCTGCGCCTTTCAGGCGGTCCTGAACCACCAACCCTCAAGTCGCTTTCGCCTTGCCGCGCGGCACCAGCCATTCAAGAAATCCGCCGATCCATTGGTCCTCCCGCAGATAGCACGAATAACGGACGCACACGTCTGCCACGCACGCCATGACGATCAGGATATCGAACAGGTAGACGGGGAAGCTGATCGGACCGAGATGCAGGGAAACCGGACCCATCATGGCCCCGATGATCCCGCCAATGATTATCTTCCCGAGGCGCATGCTGGCATTGATGGTCACGACGACGAACACCCCCTGCATCAGCACCATGGCAAAGCTGGTGAAGATGGATAGGCCGGTGATCGTCCGGGGCACGAAACCAAACCGGTGTATCCGCTGCTGGGCGCCGGACCAGAGTAATCCCAGAAAAGGATATAAAGGCAGCAGGCAGACCCACATCACGTCGTTGATGGCCTCGCCACGCCGGGACGAATCCCGCTCCGCCACGGAGTCTTCGCCGTAGGTGAGGATCATTTTTGGGTTCGGGGTCTTGCCAGCCGGCCAGGGCCGAAGTATGTAACGGACTCGATATGGCGTCTGGGCCTCGCCCCGCTCCGCGAGGATATACTTTCTATCCCGGAAATAAATGGCCGGTGCGTTGTAAGTACGGACTTCCCAGTCGACGGTTTCATGTTTGGCCTCAATGACCACCTCGTTGTCGGAAATGGTCACCTGGTCCGATCCAATACGGATGACGCGCCGTTGGGCTTCTGATTGTTCTGGCATAATAATATCCGCAAGGCTACTGCATTTTCCATGCCCTCCGGCCCGTGCCTCCAAGCCTCAATACCAACCACTTGCTGCGAAAAGCGGCAGCGGCGCAATTTCAAGTGAAGATGATTTGCTGGCCACCCCATTGTCAAACCCGCTTGATTCTGCCATCCGTAAGACCAAGCCTATTCCAGGGACGCTCCCGAGCAAAATAATCTGGCCATCCGTACAATTTCACAAGAGGTTGTACCGATGGTAAGTATCGCAATTGTCGGGGTCGGGGCGATAGGGAGCGTGGTCGCGGCGCTGCTGGAACAGGCCGGGCGGCATGAAGTGTTCCTCTGTGTGCGCCGGCCACTGACCGGGTTGATGGTCGAGTCGCCGGATGGACCGGTCCGCGTCCGCGCAGCCATCGTGACCGATCCTGGCACGGCGCCGGCGGTGGATTGGGTCATTGTGGCCACCAAGGCATACGATGTCCCCGGTGCGGCGAAGTGGCTCGACCGGCTGCGCGCGAATAACGCGCCGGTGGCCGTCCTCCAGAACGGCGTGGAACATCGCGAGCGGTTCGCCCCGTTTGTGCCCCTGCCGTCCATCCTGCCCGTCATCGTCGATTGTCCCGTGGAACGTCCGGCTCCGGACCTTGTCCGTCAGCGCGGGGCCATGAGCCTGAAAGCGCCGACAAGTGCAACGGGCCAGGCCTTCGTTGAATTGTTCACCGGCACGAAAGCGGAGGCTGTGGTGGTGGACGATTTCCTGTGCGCTGCCTGGACCAAGCTTTGCTTCAATTCCGCGGGCGTGCTGCCCGCGCTGCTGTTGCAACCGGCCGGCGTGCTCCGCGGCCAGGCTGTCGGCGAAGTGGCGTCGCAGATTATCCGCGAATGCATCGCTGTGGGCCGCGCGGAAGGGGCCCGGCTGGAAGACGCGCTGGCCGAGACGGTGCTGCAGCGGTATCGCTCGTCGCCGGCGGATTCCATCAATTCCCTGCACGCCGACCGGTTGGCGGGCCGGCCGATGGAACTGGACGCGCGAAATGGCGTGATTGTGCGCCTGGGCCGGAAGCACGGCATCCCGACCCCGGCCAATGGCATGGCGGTGGCGCTGCTGGAGGAGATGACGAAGAAACCGTTGACGGTCCCATAATCTTCCCTATCCGTCATCCTTCCGGCCGGAAACGCACTTCACGGGGCTGGGATGATTAAAAAAACGCGTAACCCGGAGGGATTTCCACCGTCTGTACCCATGCAGTCCAAACCAACAAATCGAACATATTATTACGATACGAACATGAAAAAACTTGTAGTTGCAGCCCTCGGGCTCCTGTGTGCCACCGCCATCCTAGTCCAAGCCCAGGACGCAAAACCTCCCAAAAAGGATTTGACCCCGGACCAGCAGGCGGTCATGACGGAAATGCTGGGGAAATACGACACCAACAAGGACGGCAAGCTCGACAAAACCGAGCGGGCGGCCATGACCAAGGAAGACAAGGACAAGATGGCCAAAGTGGGCCTGACCAAGCCCAAGAAGCCGGCATCTCCGGCTGACGCCTCCACCAACGCTCCGGCCACCGGAGGCAAATAATCCGTTTTCCCGTTTAAACCATGACGCCCCACTGAATCCAGTGGGGCGTTTTGTTCCTCGGCAGGCGTTCCGATGGCGCGGCTCTTTCCGCCTGCTTCCGGGATATAGCTTCACCGCAGATCAGTCCCAGACCTTGAAGGCGGTCAGTTCCCGGGTCACCGCTTGTGCCCAGCCGCGATTTGCCGCCGGGCTGGCCGGGCTGGGATGCAGGATTTGCCCGACGCGGATTTTCGTGTTCTCGCAAGCCAAACGTCCACGTTCCGCCGCAAAGCCGCCGATTCCCACCAGCCATTCGGGTTCCAAAATCTCCATCACCCGGAGCAAATGCGCATCGCAGGCGGCAAACAGGCGGTCACGGACGGCCCGAGGCAATTTATCCGGAGTAAAATTGCGACCGCTCGTCTCGCAGAAAGCCAGCGGACAATAATTTGCCACGAAATGACCGGCAAAGAACCGTTCCGGCGAACCGAATCGTTCCGTAAAAAGTCCCCAGAGCCGCCGGCCGCTGACTTCCGAGCGCGGACAATCAAGGCCGAGCACCGGCCGTTTGGGGTGCTCTGTCCCCGGCCGGCTAATCGGCGCGTGGATTTTCAGCCAGTCACGCACAGCGGTGATCTCGCCGAAGGGCACGCCAGTCTGCGTCATGCCGAACGGTCCGGGATTCATGCCCAGAAATACGACGCGTTTCCGGCTGCGACCGAACCGGCGCAAATATTCTTCATGCGCCTTCCACGCATACGCCAGCGGATTATAAACGTGCGAGACCGGGAGACGGAATTTCAAACGCCCAACCTGCGCTGACAGCCTGCGCGCGGCGGCAATAAGTTGTTGGCTGACAGCATTTGGTTTCAAGCCGCGTCACGATATTTGAACCGGCTCCAAACGCAAAGCGGTTTGATGGTGACGCAGAGGGACGGGCGCGTCCGCTTTTTTGACGGACACCCATGGTTGCTTGCCTGCCGGTTCGCTGCGTTGACCGCGTCAATTCCAACTACTGTTTCTGGTAACCTTGGCTTTCCAATGACCGGGTCAGGGCATTGACCAGGTCGGCCAGGTTCTGGCCGGTGTTATTGGCAGTCTGGGTGATTTGCGGCGCGAAGGTATAAACCGACGTGGATTCGCTCAGGATCGGGTTGCCGGTTTGTGAATCCGGGCGAACGCGGGTCGCGTCGCAGAACAGATTGTTGGGAAAGGAAAAATATTTATGGGTGCCAATGGTCAACTGGGTATTCTGCCCCTTATGCAGGTTTGACCAGATTTGGGGGTAGCCATTGGTATCAATTTCCTGCCCGGCCTGGCCCAGAATGGTAAACGTATGGTTGGTGGGACCGGGAATGGTGATCCACAAATAATCCGACAAGGGATTCACCCAGTATTGTTTCTTCCCCTTGATCGTGCCCCAACCGACGAATGTGCCGTTGGTGGTGTCAGGAATGAAAAACAACTGCCCGGAATAAGCGAAGGCAAAAGCCTGGCCGGCCGTGGTGACCTTCTCAACGCCGACATATTTATAAACGAGCATCTTCTGGGCGGTCACCGTGACGATGGCGCCGGAACTGGTGGTGGTCCCGTAGGGCGTGGTAACGGTCACAGCATAGGTGCCCGACTGGTTCGGATGCAGGTCCATCAGGTTCAACGTGGCGTTCGTGGCGCCAAGAATATTTGTCCCGTTGAAAGTCCACTGATAGCTGATAGGCCCGCCCCCGGACACGGTCACGGACAGGACAACGTTGGAACCCTGCACCGTCGTTAGACTGGTTGGCTGCGACGTAATGACCGGCGGGCCATTGAACGGCGATTGGTTCTGATAGATTGAAAGCGTGGCCCCATAGGTAACAACGAAAGCGATATCGGGCAGGCCATCACCATCCAAATCGCCAATGGCGACGCCATTGGGATTCCAGCCCGCCGGATAATCAACGCGCGGCGCGAGTGAACCGGCGGTGAAACTGCCCGGGGTGCCGATATTCTGGAAAACGGAAAGATGATCGGGCAATTGCGTCACCACGGCCAGGTCCGGCTTCCCATCGCCGTCCAGATCCCCGAGGGCCAGAGCATTGCCCCAACCGCCGGCATCGAAATCCACGTTTGCCGCAAACGAGCTGGTGGTGATGCCGCCCGGCGTGCTGGTGTTGCGATACACCGACACCGCCTGTCCAGCGTCGAATGAAGAAACGGCCAGGTCTGGCTTCCCATCGCCATCCAGATCGCCTATGACCACGGCAAAACTGGTCGGCCGGCCCGCGAGGTCAACGTGCGGGGCGAATGAAATGCTTCCGCGCGAACTCGTGTTACGCAGGATGGAGACTGAATTATCCGTGCTGTAATTGTTATTGGCGGTGACGATATCCGGTTGACCATCGCCGTCCAGGTCGGCAACGGCCAACGCTTGCGGGTTGGCTCCCGTGCCAAAGATGACCGCCGGCGCGAAGGAGTTGGTGTCGATGATGCCCGGCTGGCCAATGTTCGGGAATACGGAGACGGTGCTGTCGCCAAAATTCCCCACGATGAGTTCCGGTTTGCCATCGCCGTCCAAATCCCGCACCGCCAGGCCGCGCGGATCGGGGCCGGTGGGAAACGCCACCGGCACGGCGAAAGAACCGCTCGTGATCGTTCCCGATGAGGAAATATTTTTCAGGACCAAAGCCTGCTGTAAGAGGTTGTTTAATACAACGATATCCAATTTGCCATCGCCGTCCACGTCGGCAACGGCCACCATGTCCAATCCGGTTGTCATCGGTAAATCCACTTCCGGCGCGAACGAGGCGGCAGTCACCGTGCCGGTGGTGCCGAGGTTCTGATAAAGGGAAATAGCGCTGTAGCTGCAAACCAACAAGTCCGGCTTGCCATCACCATTAAAATCAGCGAAGACCGTGAAACCGGGTCCATCGCTGGTCGGCAAATCCAGCCGTGGAGCCAGTGGCAGCGGACCACCTGCACTGCTGCCATTGAACGTGGGCAGGAAGGGAACACCGGAGTAAGCCGTCAGCCCGTTCACCGTCACCGTCACCGGCGCATAAGTCGCCCCGGCGGGGACTCGCACCATGAGACTCGTCGGGCTGGCCGATAACACGGCCGCCCGCACCGCGCCGAAATAAACGATGTCCGCGGCGGCCGTCGCACTAAAGTTGGTTCCGCTGATGGTCACCACCGTTCCGTTGGTGCCCGCTGTGGGGGTGAAGCTGGAAATGACCGGCACAGGAAGCGGAGACGCGGCGCATTTGCCAGCGCTGCCCGCGTTGTAGACGGAGGCGATTTCATTTGAAGACAGGACGCGATTATAAATGCTCCATTCGTCCAGCATCCCTTGAAAACGGGCGCCGGCAAGTGTACCGGCCGCCCTCAATCCCATGTAAAAATTATAGCCGGTCTGCGGTGTGAAAATCCCCAGATTTGCCGTCGCCGCGACCGCACCATTTCGATACAGGACGGCCACGCCGGTGGTTTTGTCATAAGTCAGTGCCACATGCTGGAAGCTGTTAGCGACCAGGGCTCCGTTCGCCGAAGAAATAGAATGAGCCACCAAGGCTGTGTCCTCAAGATTGGCGAAGAGCGTGCCGGGCCCGCCACCGGAAATCCACATGTGTACACCCGTGACCGCTTCGGGGTTGCCAGCAGGAACTCCGGTGTTCCATTCAAATATCGGCTGAAGGTTCAGGTTGGCAGGATTTATCCACCCTTCAACGGTGAAGCCGTTGCCCTGTCCCACATCCAGACTCGAACTGGCAGGAACGTTTACGGACGAGCTGGAACCATTAAAGACAAAAGCCTGACCCACCTCTCCGCCGGCAAAAGCCACGTTTTGCAACTGGCCATTGTTCGCACCGATGGCATCACTGGCATTGCCTTCCGCCGGCCACCAACTGACCAGGCCCGAAGGCGGAGGCACGCACGCAGGTGGGATCGGGATCGCAGGTGCCACAATTCGCCCTCCATGGTGACTATCCGCCCGGCTGGTGTTCATGCCTTGAGCTGACGCACTGGCCATCAGGCCGAAGGTCAACATACCCAACACGGTAAAGTATTTGAGAATGGATGATGATCGTTTCATATTTTTCCTTTGGAACCTTGAAAAGGTAGTGGGTGACATTGTAAATCATTCAATTCCATTATGTCAAACCAATTCTATGATTAGCGTTTGACACCAGAATGTCACCAATTCGAAGCAAAAAGCGGTGAAATACACCGGTCAGGGGAGGCGGGATTACGCAGAAACGCCACCGATTTCGGACAATTGCCACGGGCAATAAAGATTCGATTTCTCACGGGCCGGAGCGAGCGGACCGTTGCCAGTCGTAATCCATCTGGCGCGCGGTTCTCACGGCCAGTTCCTCGCCTTCCAGCCGCGCTACCAGATGAAGGCTCATGTCCAGACCGGCCGAGATGCCCGCGGAAGTAACAATCGTTCCGGCATCCACCCAACGCCGGTCGTCCCGGACCGGGATGTCAGGAAACATCGAACGGAAGTCGTCGATATCCTCCCAGTGCGTGGTGATGGTTTTGCGGTGCAGCAATCCGGTTCGGGCCAGGAGGAAGGCGCCGGTGCAGACTGAGGCCGTAAGCATTGCCTTGGACGCGGTACGCGCGATCCATTCGACGATGGGGTCGCGCTTCAACTCAGCCGTCACCACGCCGCCGGGAACGATGAAAACGTCAATCGCCGGATGGTTGGTGATGTCAAAAGCAGGCTGCAGCATCAACCCGCCGCGCGCCCGGACGGCCCGCCGCGTGTCGGCAATCGTAAACACCTCAAACGGTTTGGCCGCACCAGGCTGCAGGCGCAACTTCATGCGCGAGGCCGTGGAGAACACTTCGAACGGCCCGCCCAGATCGAGCACCTCGATTTCATCAAAAATATAGATGCCAACGTTGCGGGTCATGCGGTCAGGCTGGTTGCCAGTCGGCAAACCGTTTCCGGCGTTCCGCCCGGTAATTGGTGACTTCGAGCCGGATACCGTCCGGATCCGTAAAGTAGATCGCGTAGTAATCCGGGGCGTACTCCGGGTAAAGCTGCGGGGCCGAACAGTCAACCCCGCCTTTTTCAAATTGAATGGCGATGGCATCCACACCCGCACAATCTTCGACGCGAAAACAGAAGTGATGCAACCCGGCGGCCAGCGGATCCGGTTTGGCCCGGGCATCGCGGGCGGGCCGGAGGACAAATCCAAAATGACGATTGTAATACTGGAGGTGACGGTCACCGTCGTTCGTGAAGGTGTTCTTGCGAAAACCGAGGATGCCCATCAGGCGATCATAGAATTTCTCCGAACGGTCGAGGTCGGAAACCGCGACATAGATGTGGTCGATGCCGATCACCTCGATGCTCATGGCGGCAGAATATCAAGCCGGGCGGGTGGTTGTCCACCGGCAGACGAAGGAGAACTGAATTTGAACCTCACCGTCCAATCTGATATCAGAAGCGCAAGGAGTACGGAGTACCCGTCCCCGTCCTCAGATCGCGCTGCAGCGCTACGCCAAACCGGATGAGATTGCGAGCTTCGTCGCTTATCTGGCCAGCCCGGAAGCCAGCTTCATCACCGGCGCGAGCCTGCTCGCCGACGGCGGTTACGCGGCGTGAACGCGGAAACAAAGCAAGTTCTCAATCACAGCTGAAGACAGATCAAATGTGACCGCGTTGAGTTTCGAGTTGAAACGACGCATTAGATTATGCTATAATAAGGCGACTTATTATTGAGCGCAATTCAACGACCACGCCGTTAGAGCCGGGGAATTTTTATGAAAAAAATCAAACTTCTGGCCGCCTTGGCCATCCTGGGACTGGCCTTTGCCGCCCGCGCGCAAACTCCTGTCTACAGCCCGCTGAACATCGCCCTGGTCGGCCAGGTGCAACAACCACAGATAATCGTGGGCACACCGGGAGGCGGTCATATATCCCTGATATCGGCGACCACAACCAATCTGACGATCAACACCAAATCGTTGTTGAAATTGATTGCGGCCGACCAGGGCTTGACCCTCCCGCCCAAAGCCAGGTTGTGGCTGGCAGACGACAGATTTGTTATTGTTAATCCGGATAACACCATCTTTACCAATGTGGATACTGAACTGCTCAGCATCACCTACGTCACAAATGTTGTGGTTTTAAAAACGGTGTACCCGACCAATGGCTACGTAAACACCCTGACGGAAACGCTGGTAACCAGCCTTGATTACAACGGGTCGTCCATCTCGTTCACGTTGAATTGTTATGGGAAATTTCATTGCCAGGATCGGGACAATCACATCAACGAAGTCGTAGCCCGTTCGTATTCCTGCCAGGGCTTGGGTTCCGGAACCTGTGGCGACCGGAGCATGGTTATCAAGGGATCCCTGAGCGGCCAGTGCACAACGCAATATTCTCCGGGCGACGAAGGGGGTCATCCGGGAACAGTCCCGCACCCGTTCCCCCCCCGTCCGCCCAAACCTCCCGGCATAAGATGAACGGGAACGTTCCCGCTCCCGCCTAGCAGTCCGATTCCCTCACCGGCACGTCCTGGACAAGGCCCTGCGCGAACCGTCAAAAATTCGTCCACCGGGAACAGCGATGGTGAACGCATCACCCCGCCGCGCCGAAGGCCGTCGAAAGCGGCAGGCCAAATAAATACCGGACGGCGTGGGATTCTGTCCCACTCTAAGTACCATTCACCCCTAAAATCCCCCAATATGTCCCTAAGTCCTTAAGCTTTAGCCCGTTTCTGTTAGTGTGTCTGGTAAACAATATTTTAATACTATGACTCAGTATATTATGTATCGCACGGGCAAGCTGCTGTTCCCGCGCCTTGCGCGCGACCAGCGCAAACATAGAATGTCCATCATCGGGCTGGTCATGATAACCAGCCTTTTCACGACCTACATGCTGGTGTCGTGGATGAAATCCGGCCGGCATTGAACGGCTTTAACGCAAAGGCGCCAAGGCACAAAGACAGCGGAAATAATCCCGAATGGATTGTGCCTTTCAGCCCGGCATTGGCCGATGAAACCGGGCTACGCCGGGTGGTGAATTATGAATCAAAATTCAACCCTGAAGGGGTTGGATCGGTCGGTTTAGACAGGCGGTTTTCACTTTCTCTTCCTCCTTCAGCAAGCAGATAATCCCGATTCGCCATTCACGGCAAGGTCGTCGAAAGCCGTTGTCAACCCGCAGGATAGCCGTTGGGAGATTCAATCAGTTTGACATTTTTTGTAACTTTCCCGGCCGGATTCCTATGTACCAGGTAAAGAAAGATGCGAATTATGAAACACTGGTCAAACATCCTGCTGGTTACCCTGGTCGCGGCCGCACTGATGCAATTGTACCGCGCCAACGTGGAGTTGGAGTGCACATGCGACGTGCTGGCCTTTCAGGTCAGAAGCCAAACCGATATGTTCAGGGGAATCACCCACCGCTTCAGTGACCGGACACGACAGGACGCCCAGAAAATAGCTGAATTGGAAGCAAAATTAAAGGCAATGAACGCCGGGAAAACCCAGTCAATTGACACCGGGTCGGCTCCGCCAGCGTCGTTCTGAAACCCCGGAAGTTCGGATTCCCAAACACACTGACTAAACCAACGATGACAACCTTATGAAAATAATGATCCGTTACCCCCTGGCTATCGCCATCCTCGCCGCCGGTGTCAGCATCAACGTTCTGGCCGGCCCGCCGCCGGGCCAGGTGGATTTTGGCAAACTGGCGCCCGCTGATAACGGCGAATTCGTGGAAGTCCAGATCAAGAGCAACTTGCTGTCGCTCGCCGCCCAGTTGGTGGAAAAACAGGAGCCCGCGGCGGCCAAACTCCTGCGCAATGTGGAACTCATCCGCGTCAACGTCATCGGCCTCACCGATGCCAACCGCGCCGACATGGTGAAACGTGTCCGGCAAATCCGTCATGACCTCGAATCCGATGGCTGGGACCGGAATGTGACAGTTCAGGAAAAAAAAGGCGGGGACGTTGGCATTTACACCAAAACTCGCGGCGGCGAGGCATTGGCCGGACTCGTCATCACGGTGATCGATCCAAAGGATCAAGTCGTGCTGGTCAATATTGTCGGGGACATCCAGCCGGAACAGGTTGCCATCTTAGCTGACAAACTGAACATCGAACCGCTGAAAGATATTGGCGCCGCGCTGAAAGACGTCGCTCCAAAAGACGCGGCATCGAAGAATTGAGCGGTAATTCAAGGGGCCGCGCCGGTTTTGGAACCGACCGGCGCCGCCCTGCTCAAAAATTTTTCCGACCTTCCATGAATCTGCCTTCCGACATACCGGCAACCCGCCGACCGGCCCGGCGGCTCTGGCTCTGGGGTCTTCTGGCCGCTCCTTTGTTGGTGCTCATCGCGCTGGCCGTCATGGTGGCGGATTGCTTCCGCCTGGCGCCCGAAGCCCGGACCTTGCGCGATGAATTGATGCTGTCCAGTGGCGCTGAGTGGCAGCGAGCGATCGTCTTGAACGCGAACGCTCTCACGGTCGGCGTCATCCGCGCCGGTCTGTCCTGCGTCAGGCTTGACCCCGAGGCGCGCGCCGCCGTTCAGTCCGTCGGGAACGCCGGGGTGGGCGTTTATAAATTGGCATCAGACGGGCCGCCGCCGGATCGCGCCGTCATGCTCGCCGCCGCCGACTCGGCCATGGCCGCGCGCGGCTGGGAGCGCGCGGTGGGAGTGATAGACGGCCATGACCTGGTTGCTGTGTATCTGCCGGAAAAAGACATTTCCGCCCGCCGCCTGAAATGCTGCGTGCTGGTTTTTGACCGGAAGGAAATGGTCCTGGTATCCGCCCGGGGCAACCTGGAACCTCTGCTCAAATTGGCGCTCGCTCAACCCGGTTTTAGCGCACAACTGCAAAACCTGGCAAAGCGCTAAGCCGGAACCTGCTCCTGGAAACGCCGCGTCGTTCGCCGCTGAAAGACATAAATAGCGCCGGCCACCGCGAGCGGGATTGCCCCCCTGAGCCATTGCAGATGCAAATGGCTGTCCGCTGTGAAACCTACGAAAAAAGAATGCGGCTCAATTTTGCCCCACGTGAACAGCGCCAGGAACGAGCACACGGCGCAGGCGGTCACCATCCAATTGAGGCTCACCGCCGCTCGCCGGGCCAGCCAGCAGAAGAGGAACGCCACCAGCGCAACCGCGACATAATCTATGAATTGAAATGCCATGAGGACGTATTGGAAGGTCATCGGGTCGTTGACAGCAACATCGAGTTTCTTTTCATCCCAGCCATAGCCCAGCGCGAACGCCAATACCATCTGGAGAAGGAGGAGCAGGAGCCACAATACTGGAAAGGCCAGCACCGGCAGCAGGCCAAAAGCGACCACGTAATGCCGGCCCCACCAGGAAGACCGGCGCTGCGCCGCCATCAGCCGCTCCGCCAGGTACAGCGGATCTCCAAGTTGCACGTCCGTCCGGGCTTCAGCCCCGGGCCCGGACAAACCTTCCGCCAGGGCGGCTTGCTTCAAGTCCTCACGATGGTCGGCTACTTCCCGGACCAACCGCCGCACCTGCGCCAGGGGGCAACCCAGCTCCACCAATCGCCGGCACAACCTTTCAATGAAATCGGGGTTACGCATATTGTTCCCCCATGAGCAGCGCGACGCCGCTTGTCACGCGCTTCCATTCGGAACTCAAGGCTTCCAGCCGTTTCCGTCCCCGGGCGGTAAGTTTGTAATAATTGCGGCTCCGGCCCGCCACTTCCCGCCGCTGGCTGCTCACCTGCTTTTGCGCCTCCAGGTAATGCAGGTAGGGGTAGATGCAACCTTCACCGAAAGACAAAGATTCTCCGGTCCGGGTCCGGATTTCCTCCACGATCTGGTAACCGTACATTTCCCGCGCAGTCAGCAGCCGCAACACCAGCAGCTCCGGAATGCCATTCAAAAAACTGGGGTTGGTTTTCTTCATCGACGCGATGTTACCTCTAACCATGATGCATGTCAACCTCAAACTGTGATGTCTCGCTTGCCGGGGGCGTGGTCGTCGGCTGGTGTGGTCGGGATCTTATAACAACATCTCAAAGTATGCCAACGGACATCCCCGATACGAGGCCCGCCCCAAATCCCGAAAACCGCATTTGCGGTAAAACCCGCCCGCGCCGGCCGGGGCAGCATACGCATCGAGCCGGATGGCGTCAGCCGGCCATTGCCGGCAGATCTTTTTTACTTCCTCCAGGCACAACCGGCCGATACCGGTGCGCTGCCGGTCCGGCGCTACGGCCATGGAAAGCAGGTAGAGCGGCCGCTGACAGACGCTGAAATACTTGAGATCGATGGCCCACGGTTTCTTCGTGACCAGGCGCAGGGTCGCAATCAACCTGCCTCTTTGGCGGGCCACAAAGACTTTCGAGGTTCTCATGTCGAAGCGCACCCCCTTTTCCGTTGAGACCGCCGACCAGGGGCCCTGGCCGTATTGCGCGGTCAACTTCCCGGCCACCGCCGCACGGAGGGCGACGATGTCCGACACATCAACCGCCGTTGCCAATTCCATTTTGATACGCATTTTTGCCGGAACACCTTGTAACCGGTGAAATTATCTTTCACAACCATTTCTCGTCCTGCCAGATCCACGGCAGGCTTCCCGGATTGCACCGGTCGTGCATTGCCCGGTGCAGAAAATGCGCAAAGCATGATTCAAGCGGTCCGGCCAGGGCCAGTTCGAGAATGCAAATTGTTTATAATATATTGATTTTAAGTATGTTATGAGTCATCTCCAGACCATGGCAATCACCTTGCTAAAGTACCGCCAGGCACGTGATGTGGCGTGTCCGGACAAACAGCAGAACAAAGAAATTTATATTATGGCAAATCCATTCGGCTTACCGAGAGTGATTCTGGCGGAAAGAGAAGCCCGGCGCCGCCGACAATTCCGGGCTTGCGTTTACACCTTGTTGATCACCGCGACCATTTTGATCATGGGCACGCTGATTCAAGGTTGCCGGACTCAAAAACCACCGGCATCGGGAGAGGTCGCTCAAACACCGATGGTGCGGACCAATTGCCTAATACCGCGCCAGGCGACAAACCCTTTGCCGACGCCGATGGCACAGTCGGATTCAGCGGCTGACACAAATTGGATAACCCCTCAATCCGCCAGCCTGCCCGAAAACGTCACCTTGCCGGCGCCGACCTCCGAACCGATGCCAATGCCAGGAGTTCACAAGGCGCCTGCCCATCACGCCGCCGGCATCTATGTGGTCAAACACGGCGACACGCTGGCCCGCATTGCTCGGGCCCATGGCACGACCGTGAAAGCCCTGAAAAATGCAAATCAACTGGCCAACGACCATATCTTCGTGGGCGAAAAATTGAAATTGTCCCAGACTAAACCATGACGGCCACCGCCGTTCATAACTAAACGGTCTCCATCGGATGCCCGGTTCAAAAACTGCCATCCGGCAACTGCTTTTTTCGATACTCGTCAATGTAGATGGTCATCGGCTCGGGCATCACATCGCGATAGAGGCCCATTTTGAAATAAAAATAACTGGGGCTCGGATAACCGGTCACTGCGTTTTCAGGATCGGCCGTAACGCCTTTGTAATCCACAATTTGTTTGCCACCGAGCCAGGCCTTGATTCGTCCGTTCTCGCCCGGCGAAAACCGGACCTGGAATTTGAAATCGAGCCAGCGGCCACGAAACTCTGCCTTTTCCTGGTAAAGAACCGTTTCGTGGTTGCTGTTGATGTTCTGCGTGATCTTGAGCGTGCCGGAAAGATAGCGAATCGCCAGCACCGGACTGTCGTCCGAGCAATTGCCGCCGTCGGCGCAATACTGTTTCCATTGCGCGACGACCAGACGCACCGGCACGATGGGAAAATTCGTCGGGAAGAAAATGCTGAAGGATTGCTCGTAATTGACGTTTTCTTTCGCGACCAGTTGTTTTGTGCCCTCTCTCAACTCCGCTCGCTCGCTGTCTTGGTTGCCGTTGATTCC
Source organism: uncultured Bifidobacteriaceae bacterium (assembly GCA_964413165.1). Lineage (GTDB taxonomy): Bacteria > Verrucomicrobiota > Verrucomicrobiia > Limisphaerales > UBA11358 > UBA11358. The sequence goes on along the minus strand of CAYPSF010000045.1, from coordinate 6,804 downwards.
GGCTTCAAATTTCTCGCCGGGGCGGACGGTGATTTGCGCGGCGCCGTGGCCGGCCCGGACAATGTTCGTCTGCATCGTCACCGCGCCGGGTTCGAATCTGTCCGTGCTCCAAAGCTTGCCCAGGCCAGCCGTTTCAAAACCGTCGTAAGCATCAATGCCTGAAACGTTCGTGGATTGGGCGCGGCCAACGCCGGCGAAAAAAAGCAAAAAGCCGGCGACCAGATTGGAAATTAAATTAAACTTTGACATGGTTTGGTTTCGTTTCAAGCCGCTGAAAACTCCTTGAATCAACCAGAACACAGCGGCGGGCGGTTCCCGGTTCAGCAACCTTATTGTTTTCACACGAACATAGAATAGATACGCAAACGATTGAAGCATTGTTACATCCGATTTTAGGCACGCCGGACATTCACCGCTTGACACTCTCCACCAAACCCGGAAACGTCTGCCCGGACACACCCACAACGCCATGACGGTCAACCGTTTTCAAAAACTGAATGCTGGTTTGATTTTGGGACTGGCAGCAGGTTTGCTGGCCCCGGCAATCGGGCAGGCGGATGGATGTTTCGTGGCGCCCAAGTTCGTCTGGAACAAGCACAAGGACATCAATGAGCCGACGCAAAAAGCCATCATGGTGTACGATGCCGGGCGTGAAGATTTGATTTTGCAGGTCAAATATGACGGCCCGGTCGAGGAATTCGGCTGGCTCGTCCCCATCCCAAACCTGCCGACGGTCCAAAAAAGCTCGATGCAATGTTTTTATGAATTGAGCCGTTACACGCAGCAGCATTTTGAATCAAGGAACGCCATTCCCGGAGCGGCCGGCGTCGCCTCCCTGGACCGGGATGATGAAAAAGCCGGGCCCGTCAAGGTCGTCGAAACCAAAACCGTAGGCGCTTATGAAGTGGCCGTGCTTTCCACCAAAGACGCAGCTGCCTTGGAAAACTGGCTGGTGGCAAATGGTTTCTCGTTTCCCCCGGACAAGGCCGGCGCGCTGAATGCCTACGTCAAACAACATTGGTATTTCATCGCCGCCAGAATCCGGCTGGGAAAAGGGAATGCATTTCAAATTACTACCGGCACACCCCGGCAGGTTCCGGCGATGCAATCCGATGTGAAGGAAAAACTGGCGGCCGGCGAGTTGCACCCGCTGCAAATCAGTTTTGCGAGCGACTGGTGCGTGTTCCCGCTCGCCATCTCTTCGGTCAACGGCCGGCCATCCGAAGTCCAGGTCGAGGTGTTGTCGGACAAACCGCTGATGGAAAAGGGCCTGTTCGAAAAGAAACTGCCGGAAGCGTACCGGCGCGACCGGGAACAGGCGGCCATCAACGCGGAGGACCTCAGACAGATGCGGCTTTCCCAGTTGAAAAGGGAATATGGAGATCCCCCGCCGCCGCTGACCATCACGGACGAACGCCGGATTCAAAGAATGCGTAAGACCCCGGCGGCTTTACGGGATGACTTGCCGCCCTTTATCCAGGTCGCCAAGGCGGATCTCCCCGATTGCCGCCGGCAGATTCCACTGCTGGCCGGCAAATCGTGGTGGCTGACCAAGCAGACCTGGACTTTCCAGCCGACGGAAATGCACGATCTCGAGTTTCAGGCGGCGATCTCAGTCTTGGCCGGAAAATTGGGCACCGACTACGGTTATTTGACCGCTGAAGGCCTTGCCTCATTGGGGACCGAAGCCGTTCCGGCCCTGATCGACGCCCTCCAAAGCAAGAATCCGGTGGTGCGTCTTCAGGCCGCGTCGGTCATCACCCGCCTGCACGACCCGCGGCTGGCAAGGTGTTTACCCGGACTCTTCATGGATCCGGAACCCGAGGTGCGGATGAACGCCGCCCTGGCCGCGCAAGATAACTGGAATCCTGTTTTCGTTGAGCCGCTGATCGGCCGGTTCCGGGACAGCGACGACGAGGTCCGTCAGGCGGCCACCGCATGTCTCGCGCAGCATACCGGCGACACATCCAGGTATGTTCCCGTCTTTCGCGCCATGCTCAAGGAACCGAATCCCGAAATCAAAGCTTCCGCACTCCGGATGCTGATCAACCTGCAGGAGAAATTTTCACGGGAGGAACTTCTGCAGTTCGCCGCGATTCCCCAGGAAGAGGTGGTCGGCATGGCGGTTGCAAAACTGGGGAATACAACCATTTCCTGCGATGAAGCGGTTCCGTTGCTCCACAATCCTGAGTCACTGGCACGAGTTTTTGGCCTCAACGCCTTGTTACAGAACGCCAACACGCAGTCCGTTGACCTGGCGCTGCCTTTGTTGAACGATCCGAACGTGTTTGTCAAAAAGCGGGTTGCTGCAACTTTGCGGGTGCTCACGGGCCAACATTTTCCGCCGGACCAGCCCAGGCAATGGGAGCAATGGTGGGCGGCCAACCGGGCCGCGTTCACCGTGACCATCCATCCCGAGGAACTTCATCCGAACCGGGTTCAGACAAATCCTGAGCCGATGGCAACATCCCACTGACTGCCAGATTCCCCAACCAGTTCCCGTCGCACCGGACCAGCGGCAGTTGGACTGCCGCCATGTCCGGTTGCAACTGACGGAAACGGGCGACCAACCGGCGGCGGGATTCCCGGATTTCTGGCAAGGCCAACTGTGGGCGGCGGCGAATACTCAACTCCTCACGGGGCGGAGTGGTCAGTTCCGGCGGCCTTCTTGTCGACGGTGAAGTAGTAAATCAAGTAAGCCAGTCCCAGAGCCACAGGAATCAACCCGTAAAGGGCGACCGTACCGTTGCCATTGAAATAGAGCGCCACCATCAGTGCGATTCCGGTCAACAACCAGGTCAGTCCGGCGCCCAAGCCGAAATGGGGCGAGCGAGGTTTGGACGACTTGCCGTCCCCGCCAGGAAACCACTCCCCAAACCCTTCCGGCACGGGAGGCAATTCAATGCCTTTATCAATCGCCGCCATGCGCTGTTGATGATACAGCATGAAAATTTCCTTGCGCTTCCGATAGTCGAAATAGATCGCCAGGAGCGGGATGCCGCAGCCCATGATGACGGCGACAAATCCAATCGCCAGACCAATCAGTTCTTTAATTTCTTCGAATGGCATAAGTTCGTATCCTGTTCATTTATTGCCGGCCGATTTTTTCCAACCAGCACCGTTCCCTGTTTCCGACTTCGACCGGCCTGGAATTGTTTCAAAAATCTGGTTTGCAGGTGAAACCCGGCAAATCGGGCCGCGGATTCTTTTTTGAAACTTGCCGCCGGGCCTGGAAGTATAAATATGGAGCGATGGAAGACGATATTCAGCAACGACTCAATGCCGAACAATACGGCCCGGCGTTTGAGCTGTTGCTGGAACGGTTCAAAGACAAGGTCTTCCGGCTCGCGTTCAGCATGATGCACAATGAAACCCAGGCCGAGGACGTGGCGCAGGATGTCTTCGTGAAAATCTGGAAGGCGCTGCCGGGTTATCACGGCGGTGCTTCGCTGTCCACCTGGATTTACACCATCACGCGGAACACCTGCCTGACCGAGTTAAAGAAGCGCGTCACCCGCCCCACCGTATCATTGCACGAGCCGGAAATCGAAGCGGCGGCGGATCGGATTCCTTCGCTCCAATCTGCCGGCCCCGAACCCGGCGCGGAGATGGACGTGGCCACGTTGCTGGCGGAATTGCCGGAAAAATACCGGCAGGTCATCACGTTGTTCTATCTGGAACAAAAGGCCTACGACGAGATTGCCCGGATGCTCGGCCTCCCGCTGGGAACGGTCAAAACCCTTCTCTTCCGCGCGAAACGGGAAATGCTGAAACGCCATTCCCGCAGGCGGCTGATGACTTCCACCAAACGACCTGTGGCAACCAGCGCCAGATCGGGCAAGGCAGGACCAACCATCACCGGCTTGGCCTGTTTCCAGGCCCTGCCCAACCCAATCCTATGGTGACCTATGGCGTGCGAAGAATTTGAAAACCGGCTCCTGGATTACCAGGAAAATCACCTGCCGTCCGGGGAACACGAAGCAGTCGAAAAGCATCTCGCGAGTTGCGCGAATTGTCAGGCCTTCGTCCAGCAGCTCCAGCAATTGGATGCCGCGCTCCAGCACACGGTGAAGGTTCCAGCCCTGCGGGCTGATTTCAGTGCCCGGCTGCAACAGCGGATCCGTGCCGGGATGGTGATAATGTCGAAAACCCAGATTGCCGAACGCAAACACCAGTTGCAGGCAGAGTACGAGGCCGGCCTGGCGCAAATCTGCCGCTGGCCTTTGCAGGTTGCCAGTCTGATGGGTTATCTTCGTCTTGCCGCGCTGATCGCGCTGGCGGTTGGGCTGGCGTGGCAGTTCATGCCGTGGCTGGCGGATCGTTTTGTCGGACCGGCCCTGGATGAACTGGGCGGCAACCCGCTGCTGGCGGCGGCCACCGGCTTGATGTTTTTAGCTCTTTGCCTGGTTGCGGCATTTCCACGGCAGCTCAGGAAGCTCTGGCCAGCGTTCTAGGCCATGCCAGATTCCTCAACCATTTCCTATCGCGCTCGATACGCAATTTCCTTGAACCGCGCGGCGTCTGAACGCAAAATCACATCCGGACAAGGAGAAACGCCCATGATTGAGCCATTGTTGCTGACCACCGCCCGGGTCTCGACCTTCGACGGCAAGCGTCCGCTCACCGGTGCGAGCGGCTTCTTCTTCGAACGCGAGGGCCGGCTGTTCCTCGTGACGAGCCGGCACGTGGTGATCGACGAGCCGAGCAAGCATTTTCCCGATCGCATCGAGATCGAGCTCCACAATGACGCCAAGAACCTCACCAATTCAATTGGTCTGTCGATGCTGCTGTACCGCGACGGCAAGAGTGTCTGGCACCAGGGCAAAGATACCGGTGGCGAGATCGACGTGGCGGTGATTGAACTCGATCGCGCGGCGCTGCCAAAGTCGGTGGTGATGCGATGCTTCACGCCGACGCACCTGCAGCGCTCGCTCCAGGAGGTGGAAGTCGGCACGTCACTGCTGATCGTCGGCTTCCCGCTCGGTTTCCACGACGCACTGCACCACTTGCCCGTGGTGCGGCAGGCGGTGATCGCTTCGTCCTTCGGCCTGCGCTTCCAGGGCTTGGGCTACTTCCTCACCGATGCGCGAACGCACCGTGGCACCAGCGGCGCGCCGGTGGTGATGCGCAGCCCGTCCACCGATGCACAACTGCCCTGGAAATTGCTCGGAGTGCACTCCGCGAGCATGGACATGGGCGGCCGTGACTTGAAAATCGATGAATCGCTGGGGCTGAACTGCGCCTGGTATGCCGACATTCTTCTCACCCTGACGACCTGAATCGCCCGCGTCCGATTCCACAACCATTTCCTGTCGCGCCGGACCGGCGGCAGGTGGACTTCGGCCATTACTGTTGCGCTTGGCGGAAATGGGGGACCAGCCAGCGGCGTGATTCTCGGATTGAATGGAGTGGCGACAAAGATTCCGCTACTCCCGTAGCCAAACGTCAAGCTGAGGTTGAGATTTTGCCGCAGTCGATCGCCTTTGTTTCCAAAGAGCAAAAGCCAACAATCCCATGCCAATCATGACAGCCAGGTCAGCCATGTTAAATATGCCGGTATGAAACGGGCCAAAGCGAAGCATGATGAAGTCTGTGACCAGACCATCTCTTGCAATGCGGTCAATAAAGTTGCTCATCCCGCCCGCCACGATTAGTGCCAGTCCGGCAAATGCCAGTCGATTCAGCCGGGTGCGACCGGCCAGATAGCCGCACAATCCGACAAGACCGGCACCCACACCCAGAGTAAATACAACCGTACGCACCGAAGATGGCAACGCGGCACCCAGGTTCAGGAACGCGCCCGGATTTTCCGCCAGCCGCAGCTCCCCGAGACCGTGGAACAGCGTGATTGAATCAAACCGATTGAGATTCGCGCGGGCCACGTGCTTGGTGGTTTGATCGCAGCCGACGGTGCAGACAAGAATCAGAAGTAATATGGCGATCCGAAGTTTGCGCGCGGTGGTCATAGAGCGTGAACAGCGTAGTAAATCAAATCCCGGCGTCAATCGCCACCTCACTCATCCGCACCGCTTCCGGGCTGTTGAGAACGTTGGCCGCCATGATGGCGCCGTTTTCGGTGAAGGCGTAGTGCAAAAACCGGGGGTCGCGGTGTTTCTGTGAACCGGTCGCAATTTGCGACCGGTTGCTGGTGGGCCTTGAAGTCGCAAATTGCGACTTCAAGTTGTCAGCTTCCGTCGAGGTAAGCTGGAACAGAAAATCGTGCGGAAACCGTTTCGCATTGCGTCCGACCTGCTCGTTCAAGCGTTTTGTTGGCACGCCGTAGATTCGTGCAAGGTCAGAATCGAGAATAACCTTTTGCCCGCGAATCGTGCGAATCAGCAAACCGATGTCGTTCACGCGTGATGGCGTTTGATTGCTCATAGCGTTCCATTTCCCATGCGGTCACAATTTGTGACCGCATACCTTTCATCTTGATACCGCAAATTGCGATATCACAGCGGATTGCCCGTTGCCATTAAACGAACCTATCGCAAAATGCGATGAGCTTCCGGCATTGTTCAAGGTCGCAATTTGCGACCTTAAACGTTCACTTCTTCCTCTGCATCCCGCAGAGCGGGATGCGCTTCGCGCGCCAATTTATTTTCTCTTTTGGACTTTGGCAGCGACTTTCAGGCGCAAGGCATTCAACCGGATGAAGCCGGTGGCGTCGTCCTGGTTGTATGCCTTGGTGGGATCGGCTTCCATCGTGGCGATGTGCGGGTTGTACAGGCTCACCGGGCTCTTGCGGCCGGCGACCATGATGTTGCCCTTGTACAGCTTCACCCGCACGGTGCCGGTCACGTT